>JAAERE010000082.1 GCA_024230675.1 bacterium
AGCTCGATAGAATGAGGATGGTAATAATAGCTCGAAGTTCCGTGATTAGTCCACGGGTCCACACCGTCGGGCAGGGCGTTGTTGTGCACGGAAACAAACAGGTCGGCGTCGTTATTCTTCGCGATCATCGGACGGTCGTAGAGCGGCAGGTGGCTGGCGTCATCGCGAGTCATTATGACAATCGCGCCCTTGCGCTCGAGCTCTTTCTGTAGAACCAGCGCAATCCCAAGATTTGCCTCGGCTTCGGTATACCCGGTCGGGCCGACCGCACCGGCATCGTGCGAGTGGCCGGGATCAATCACGACCCTCTTCCCCCACAGCGTGTGCGGTCGCTCGGGAGCACGATTTAGCTTTAGGTAGAAGCTGTTGCCGGTGTAGTGAGTATCGTAGCCCCACAGATCGGAGGTCAACCGCAAGCGCAGTTCATACATGTCGTCTTCAGGCTGCGACCAGGTGGCAACATCTACAAGCGTGTCCGAAAAGTCGTACCTGATCCAGTCGGTGTCCGTCGTAACCCCAAATAGCTGCACACGAAGCGTACGGGCGTCATCCTCATAGATTCTGAAGGGATGCTTCCCCTTCAACGGGAACTCAACCAGCAAGTGATCCGGGTGGTTGTAGGTACGGACCACCGACAAGTAGGACTTCGGCGGTAGTAGACCCTTGGGAAGACGCTCCACTGAAGACCGGTGTGCCCATGCGTACTGACTGTGTGAAAGTCTGAGCCGATACCAGTCGCCCTCAGCGCCGATCGCAAGAGCTTCGACACCTTCCGGCTGGAATATCGAAAAATACCCTTTGCGGGGGCCGTGCCGGATGATCTGTACCGAATCCGTAAACCTGACGGTAAACGGGAAGTCCGGATGGTTGAGGCTGACCCGATAGGACGAGCTATCGGTCAGGCTGTCAGGCATCTGGAGATAACGCAACAAGATGGCATCCAGCGGATCGGAAGATCCCGGATACACCGATCGGGCAAAACGCTTTTTGGAAGTTGGGGCGATGTGGTAAACCACCGGCGCATCCACGGCCGTCACCGACGGCGGTACCAAATAGAAACCGGTGTAAACACCCTCGACCAGAACCGACTCGGGCACCGCGCCGACGCCGAACACGGCCTCGCCCCAATAGGGCTGCTGTTTGGGCGGCGTCTCCGCCATAGGCACCGAATCCACCACGCCCGGGATGGAGAACCAGGCTTCGCAGCCCGGCGTGCCCCAGAACGCGACCTCCAACAGGTCTCCGGTCGAGAACACTTTCACACTATCCGGCGGGTTGTAGTCCTCCGCTATCTGCAGGCTGTCGAACGGCAGTGTGTGCACCGGCACCGGGATAATAACATCCAGAATTGATTCCGTCAGCGTAGTGGAATCCTCGGCAAGGCAGGCGGTCAGATTGAAACTGAACACGCCCGGGGTCACGGGTACGAAGGCAAGAAACCCGCCCTCTTCGTGGACTTCGACCTTTTCGCCGTTGATATCCACGTAGACTTCGCGACAATCGGGGTAACCAAAAATATGGCCGAAAATGAAGGTAGAATCGACCGCCGTGACGGTCTGCCCCGGCTTGGGGTAAACAACGTTGATTCGGGGCGTTCCATCGCCCGCAGCTGCTATGCTTGTCGCCGTAGCTGCTATAACGAGCAGACAAGCAAAGGCACTCCGTGCCCTATTCACTAATGTATTTTTCAACCAGATCCCGTTTGAGTGAGGGGCCGCCTATTATTTCTCTGTCGACATGGATTGAGTCTTTGTCGTAAGTAATCCCCTGTGCAATGTCTGTCTCCAGAAGCAGAGGCGCGTCCAGATCGTGATAGTCGGCGAGCGATGACATATAAACCGACTGAGCGATCCCCAGCGAGGATTCAACCATGCAGCCGAGCATGACCTTCTTCTTTTCCTTGCGAGCCTTCTTAGCCACCCGGACGGCCTCCAATATGCCGCCGCTTTTTTCCATCTTAATGTTGACGCCGTCAATATGCTCCGCGTGCTCGTTGTAGTCCGCAACAGTACAAAGGCCCTCGTCCAGGATGAGCTCCACATCCTCGTTCTTGCCTTTCAGGAGCTGCCAGTCGGCAACATGCTCGAGGTCGGTCGGCTGTTCGATTACGACCACACCAAGCTTGGCCAGGTAGAAAATCATCTCCTCGGCTTTTTCACTGGACCAGCCGCCGTTGGCGTCAACGCGAATTTCTTTGCCGGAGATTTCGTTCAGCCGCTGTATCAGTTCGGCGTCGAACTCTCCCCCCATCTTGAGTTTGACGATGGAATACTCGC
Organism: bacterium; assembly: GCA_024230675.1. Lineage (GTDB taxonomy): Bacteria > Zixibacteria > MSB-5A5 > GN15 > FEB-12 > JAAERE01. The sequence goes on from JAAERE010000082.1 coordinate 2,277, forward strand.
TTTCTTTGATTGCATCTATCACGGAGCCGGGGTCATCAATGCCGATTGTCGTCGAGCTGCGTATGCCAACCGGTGCGCCCAGCTCCAGTATCTCCCACGGGTAACGTTCCGACTCCCCCGAGATATAATTGAGCACCATAGCCATCAGGGCAGAGCGAGCAATGGGGTGAATGTCGTACTTGTTGATCTGCTGAAGGGCTTTTCGATCGAACTTGCGTTTGCGCTTGATCTTGGCAATACCCTTATGGAGGTCGGCTTCGATCTCGGGCAGCGAGGGTCCGTAATGTACGGATGAGGCCGCCTCGCCACCGTAACGATTGTTCAGAATCGCAATCAGATTTGTCTTGGCGGTAGCTTCCCCTTTGGACACCACGAATTTCTTCTTCAGCGGCATGGATACCTTGATGGTCCTGATGTCTAACACAATATCCTCCTGGCCGTCGCAAAACTTCGGTCCAGATCCGGTCGATAGTTCTTGGCCGCCGGGTTCAGGGAGTTTATGCGAACGCCGGAGCCGCCTACCGAAGCGTGTATAATCCTTTGGCCGGCCAGGGCAAGGCCGACGTGTCTTTCGAAAAAGAGCAGGTCGCCGGTACGTACATCCTCTCGGCTCACTTTCGCGCCGCACCGTATCTGATCTTTGGTGTCACGCGGCAGGTAAAGTCCGAAAATACCGTATATGGCCCGTGCGAATCCAGAACAATCAAAACCGGCGGGCGAAACACCTCCCCAGAGATATGGCACACCGAGGAATCTCTTTGCCTCGGCCACGAGCCGGGCGGGCGTCGCCTCCCTACCCTTTCTACTCTTAATCGGCCGGATTCGTTGAGGCTTAAGAAGGACAAAGGACTCATCCGGAAGATAGCATCGGGCACAGCCGCGAATTCTGCCGGAAGTCCTCAGTCGGGTCCCATAGTAGAGAAAATGGGGATCACCTTCCGCGCTCTGGATGGATCTGTGCAGCACGGCCTTCTCCCCCGAGATCACAGCGTTGATTCGACGCGAGAACTCCGTCATCTGCTTCCTGGATATCGCCTTAAGATGCGCTTGTGCCGCCCAGCCCGCGTAGCCGTCGGCTTGAACTACCCGGATGTAGCCCTTGCGGACCGCCCCGACCTCGACCGTTTCGCCAAAAAGAAGTTGGCTGACGCGCTCGGAGTTGAACTGCGGACGGCTCCAAAGATCGAGCAGATTAGTGGTCACATAAGCACAACGCATTCTTTAAGATATGTACCCAGGCCCACCCTGGAGCAACTAAAAATAGATCGCGCCGACCGGCATTGCCGGACTCATTTTAGCGTAGCGAGCTTGTCCCTGATGCGCTTCAGCGCTTCCTGTATGTTCTCCACCGAGTTGGCGTAGGAGAACCTCACATACCCCTCGCCGAACTTACCGAAAGCCGTACCAGCCAGACAGGCCACACCGGCTTCTTCAAGCATGATGTCAGCGAACTGTTGGGAGGTGAGTCCGGTGCCGGTGATATTCGGGAATACGTAGAAAGCGCCCTCCGGCTTGAGACACGTGACACCGTTGATCGCATTGAGACCGTCGACAATCACGTCTCGGCGACGGCGGAATTCGGCGTTCATGCGCTCGACATCGTCCTGAGGTCCGCTCAGCGCCTCGGCCATAGCGTATTGTGAAAAGGTTGCGGTCGACGAGAAGTTGTTGATCGCGAGCGTGAACATGTACTCGGCGAGTTTCCTGGGCATCACACCGTAACCCAGACGCCATCCGGTCATGGCGTAAGTCTTTGACATGCCGTCGACGATAATTGTGCGGTCCAGCGCACCCGGCACGGCCGTAATCGACTGGAACTTCACATCGTAAACGATCTGCGAGTATATCTCATCGCTGAGAATCCAAAGATCGTGCTGGTTGGCCAGTTCGTAGATTCCTTCGAGGTCCTCGTTGGTGAGAATACCCCCGGTCGGGTTTTCCGGCGAATTGAGGACAATCATCCGGGTCTTCCTGGTGATAAGTGACTTCAGATCATCAAGGCGAAAACGAAAGTCGTTCTCCTCGCGGAGCTGGATCGGGACCGGTTTGGCACCGAGGAAATTGGTCACAGAGCGATAGGTCGGATAGCCGGGATTTGGCACGATTACTTCATCCCCTTCGCCGACCAGTGAGATCAGGGCGGCGAAAATAAGCGGTTTGCAGCCCGGCATGACTATGATGTTGTCCAGGTTTACGTCGATCCCGCGAGACTTGCAGACGTGCTCGGCAACGACTTTTTTGACGTCGGGGATACCGCCCGAGGGCGCGTAGTGTGTGAATCCGTCTCTGATCGCCTGTATACCGGCGTCGCAGATGTTCTTTGGCGTGTCAAAATCGGGTTCGCCTATTTGTAGGTGAATGACCGATTTTCCTTCGGCCTCCATCTTCTTGGCCTTGGCCAGAACGGCAAAAGCGCCTTCAGACTCCAGACGAGAAATTCGCTCCGTGTATTTCATGAGATGATCTCCCGATCGATTTATAGATTCAGCATTTCTTTTGCTTTGTGTGCGATATGCTCCGCGGCCAGACCAAACTTCTTGATCAACTGCCAGGGCTCTCCCGATTCTCCGAAACGATCCTTCACGCCTATCATGGCGAACGGGACCGGCCGGTTTTCAAGCGACCGTTCCCCGGCAATGATCCCAGCTATTTGATTGCCCAATCCCCCGACCTGGTGTTCTTCGGCCGTGATTACTCCCCCCGTTTCATGCGCCGCACGAACCACGGCCGCCCGATCTATCGGCTTGAGTGTGTGGAGGTGCAGCACCCTGATCTCAATATCGCATTCGGTTTTTAGAATATAAGCTGCTCTTGCCGCCTCAGCCGTTTCGGGTCCGCAGGAGACGATGGTTAGCTTTTCGCTCTCGTTCACATACTCGGAGGCCAGGACAACGTCGCAAGCCTCAACGAAGTGCTCCGCCGATTTGCGAAAACGAAAGATATTGCCTTCGCCAAACCTGAAAGGACTGTCTTCTTTGGTGATGATAGGAGTAGCCTCGCGGGCGAATCTAAGATATTTAGGCCCCACGATGTCAAATAGCATCGCTCTGGTCATTTTTTCAGTCTCGACAATGTCGCACGGCACGCCCATGTGCATGTTGGGCAGGCCGGTGATCTGGAAAATCGCCTCCAGCTCCTGGTGCGTGGCGCCGTCCGGTCCAACCGAGATACCGCCGTGTGCGCCGACGACAAGTACGTTCAGATTGCCGTAACAGACCGATACGCGGAGTTGATCAAGATTACGCGTTGAGGCAAAGACACCGTACGTCCCGAACACGGGTATCTTACCCTCCCTGGCCAGCCCGGCGGCAATGGTCGTGGCGTTTTGCTCGGCAACGCCTACCGAGATGAACCTGTCTCGTCGATTCGGATGGTTCTTGTGAAATTCGGAAATGCAGATGGAATCAGAGATATCGGCGCCCAGACACACTATACGTTCGTCGTCGCCGTATTTGTCCAGAGCGCTTCCGAACCCCTTACGCGCCGGCTGCATCTCAACTTTCATCTGGTCAGAAGTGTTCCACCAGTAGTCTTTTGTAAATGAGGGCATTGTGGCCGCGATGTCGGCGTTCGCTCTTGTACGATAGGCGGCTCCGTGTTCGAGAAGGCCTTCCACATTAAACGCATTGTCCAGTCCCAGTTCCTCGAGCGCCAGATCCAGTTCCTCGCGGTTGGGCGGCTTGCCGTGCCAGCCGACAGCGTTTTCCATAAAGGAAACGCCCCGCCCCTTGTTTGTATGGCAGATCAGGGCGATCGGTCGTCCGGTATCGTTATGATTGCGCGCGTGATCAAGTTTAGTGACAATATCGTCCATGTCGTGGCCGTCAACTCCTACCACCTCCCAGTTGAACGATCGGTATTTCTCTACGAGCGGATCAATGCCCATGACGTCCTGCACGGCGCCGTCGATCTGAAGGCGGTTCTTGTCAATGATCAGGATGAGGTTATCCAGACCGTAGTGGGCGGCGGACATCGCAGACTCCCATATTGAGCCCTCCTGTTGCTCGCCATCAGAGGAAATCACAAAAACTCGGTGGTCCCGCCCGTTGAGGCGGGCGGCCAGCGCGACGCCCACTCCGAGAGAAAAGCCCTGACCGAGCGAACCGGTGGAGAACTCTACGCCGGGACAATCTCGCCAGTGCGGATGCCCCTGAAAAGGTGAGCCCACCATACGCAGCTTCATTAACTCCCGCTCCTCGAAATATCCGCTGATTGCCAGGGAAGTGTATAGAGCCGGCGCCTTGTGACCGGCCGACCATACAATGCGATCCCGAGCGTCCCAGCCCGGGACTTTTGGATCATGTCGCGCGATTTTGAGATACAGTGCAGCACAAATGTCCATTATACCGAGAGTGCCGCCCGAATGGCCTGAACCGGCCGAGCAAAGGGCTATTTCGTTGAGCCCCCGCATATAGTTGGCGCGCTCCATCAGTTGGTCGACCGTAAACTCTCGTAGATCTTTGCCGGTTGCCGAATCGACTAAAGGCATTGTCTGCTCCCCCTTACGACCGATCTCTGCCAGAAGTCGGCCAGCTTTCTTTCGAGATCCTTCATCTTACCGTTGTTGAGAATCAGCCGGTTGGCGCGCTTTTGAAATTCCGAGTACGGAAGTTGCGCCTTTTCTCGAGCCGCGGCATCGGCGCGGGCAATGCCTCTCTGCTCCATACGGGCAAGTCGAAGCTCACGACCAGCGTGAATCACTACAACAAAATCAACTTCATCGTCCATCTCCCAGAACAACAGCAGGGCAGCGTCGATCACCACAACGTCGTGCGTTTTTGTTCCGGACTTGACCTGTCGGCGGAGTTCCTTCAAGAGGAAAGGATGTACGATCTGATTCAGCTTATCGCGACTGCTGTCGTCGACGAACGCCCGTGAGGCCAGCTTGCGTCGCCTGACCGAGCCCCGCCGGTCAAGAACCCCCTTACCGAAGGTGTGGGCTAGCTTTTTTCTCAGGGCGAAGGATTGCTCCACGACCTGGCGGCCGATCAGGTCGGCGTCCACAATCAGGGCTCCGAAACCCTCCAGGATGCGAGCCGCCGCGCTCTTTCCCGCTCCGATCTGTCCCGTCAGGCCGATAATCATAGCTCGCAATAAAGCAGAATCCGCCTCGGTGGACAAGTGGTCTGTCAGTGGTTTTTGGAGGGCCGAAACAGGCCGACTGTGCGCCCGGCCTCACTGATCCTGGCGACTGGTGTTGATGCTGAACGTAAGCCCGAGCGACAGGTAAGTGGGATTGCGCTCGAAATCGAACTGCCGATCGAACAAATACTCGCCCGGTCCGAAATAGACTTCGCTGTCGGACAGACTCGTGAAGAAGAAGTGTGAGATTTCGGCGTAGACACTGACCGGGCCGGCGACCTTGAGCTTGCTCCCAGCCGTCACACCGAGAGAATAGTAGGAATCTCGGCGGGAGTCCTGTTGAAGCCTCGCATAGGGGCTTTGCTCCATACCTATCGGTGTGGCCAGATATCGCGACGAAGACCCGGTCGTGAACGTACCCAGCAAGGCCAGGTAAGGCCGGGCACGATCGCCGATGTTGAGTTCGGCGTAAGGCGCAAACGAGAGCCAGAAACCGTACTCAGCGTCGCCGTAGTCCGCCTCGGCCGGGAAATTGCGGTTTTTGGTAAAGCCGACGGTCGTTCGCAGGGCCCAGTGCTTGCTGAAAAACACGTCCCCGGTAACAGCTCCGCCCATGGTTTTTCCGGAATGTCCCTCCGCCATATTTACCAGAACGGACGGAGAGATGTCCACTCTTTCAACCCCGGCGGCATTGAGTCCGGATGTCAGAGCCAGCAGCAGTATTAACGTCAGCAGAGTTCGCATGATTGAGCTCCCGGAAGTTCGTTCATTCTCACCTTTAATACGAAGCACAGAGCGTTTTGGTTGCACACCCCGCTCACAGGCCGAAGCGATAGAATACGACAAAGTGGGTCGGGTTGTGCAGGTCGTAAGTATCGGCCCCTCCCATACCTTCCCAGCCACCTCCCACAGGTGGATACGGCAACGGCGAGGTTGCATAGATAGGACGGCTGCCGGCGTCGTTGAGAACCTGGCGCAGGCTGATGTCAAGGAAGCCTTCGTCCCCGACTCCCAGAGAGACTCCCGCCGAAAGACTGATTCCGAGTCCAGTCTCAGAGAAGTCCGAGCCGTCCAGATCGCCGGTGTGACGGCTCAGCGATAAACCCGGCTCGAAAAACAGAGCCACGATACGGCCACCTTGCTGAACTCTTAACGCTGCGCTGTAATCCCAGGTCATTGCGGTAGAAGCCGGGCTGAAAGCAGTCTCGTTTGTGAAGCCTAGAGTTGACGTGAAGGCCGTGTGGCGGCTGAACCAGTGGATGAACTTCAGAGCTATCTCAGGTTGGGCGTCCATACGCTCGGTTTCGTCGGTACGAAAACCAACGCTTATCGCCGCCTGATGGCGCGGACCGTCGAATCCGTCCGTCGAGACCTCCCCCCAACTGTGCCTCTCTCCGGCGTGCGCGCCGGCACAAATCGCGATGCAGACTACAAGTCCCAGAAGAATCGCTTTTCGGATCATCTCTCAAACCTCCCTTCCAGTCCCGGGGAGTCGCCTTGAGGCTACTTGGCCTCGAGCCAGTTGTCACCGATCCCCATATCGACCGTAACCGGGACTTTTAGCTTAACAGCTTTCTCCATGCCCGTGCGAACAAGTTCTTCTACTTCTTCCAGCTCCGGCTTATAGACGTCGAATACCAGCTCATCGTGCACCTGTAAAACCATTTGCGATCGCATCGCTTTCATGTTCTTATGGATCAGAATCATGGCCTTTTTGATGATATCCGCCGCGGTACCCTGAATTGGCGTATTGACGGCGGTTCGTTCGGCGAACTGGCGCACGTTGAAGTTCCTCTGATTGATCTCCGGAAGATACCTGCGGCGGTTAAACAAGGTCGTGACATATCCCTTTTCCCGTGCAAACTGCTTGGTTTCTTCCATGTAAGTTCTTATACCCGGATACCGCGCGAAATATGTCTCGATGAACTGTTTAGACTCCTCCACGGTCATATCGGTCTGCTGCGATAGCCCAAACGCCGACACACCGTAAATAACTGCGAAATTGGCCGTTTTCGCCACCCTTCTGTGCTGCCCTGTGACCTCCTTAAGGTCCAACCCATAGACCTCCGCGGCCGTACGAGAGTGTATGTCTTCCTCGTCCTTGAACGCCTTGATGAGGCCGGGGTCGTTCGAGTAATGCGCCAGGATGCGCAGTTCCACCTGCGAGTAATCGGCCGCAAGAAGGACATGATCCTTATCCTGAGGTATGAACGCCTTCCTGATCTGCCGCCCTTCCTCACTGCGGATGGGGATGTTCTGAAGGTTCGGGTCGGTTGAAGACAATCTGCCCGTGGCTGCAATCGTCTGGTTGAACGAAGTATGAACTCGACCGGTTGTCGGACTTATCAGCTTAGGAATGGCGTCAACATAGGTGCTCTTAAGCTTAGTGGCCTGACGAAACTCAAGAATCAGCTTCGGGAACGGATGCAGCCCGGCCAGTTCCTCTAGAACGGTAACATCGGTCGAGTACCCGGTTTTCTTGGCCGTTTTGCCTTTGGTCGGAAGGTCCAGCTTCTCAAACAGGATGTGGGATAACTGCTGAGTGGAGTTTATGTTGAACTCCGTGCCGGCAATCTTGTATATCTCGGTTCGAAGCCCCTCCAACTGCTTTTCCATCTTGCGCGAGAGGCGCCCCAGGAATTTGTCGTCGACCCTAATCCCGGCTTCCTCCATCGAAGCCAGGACCTTGATCAGGGGCAGTTCAACATTATAGAATAGATTATTGAGATCGTGACTGTCGATTTCGGGCGCCAGAACGCCTCTGAGACGATAGGTAAAATCGGCGTCTTCGGCGGCGTAAGGCGTGGCTACAGACACCGGCACAGTATCAAATGTTTTCTGTCCCTTGCCCTTGCCGATCAGTTCAGTGATAGGCTGCATCTGGTGGTCGAAGTGCTTCATCGCCATAAAATCCAAACCGTGGCGTCGTCCCGAAGGATCTATCACATAGGACGCCAGCATGCAGTCGAACGAAATCGGCTCGATATCGATGTCATAGCGATGGAGGACCTCAAGATCGTACTTGATATTCTGACCGATCTTCTGGACCTTTTTGTCCTCTAATAGCTTCTTCAGGACTTCCAGAGACTCGTCGAAGGGGAGGTTGTCACCCCCGCCGCCGGTGTGGCCGAGCGGGATGTAATATCCGGTATTGGCCCGGTCGGTTAGCGACACACCTACCAGCTCAGCCTCGAGAGCGTTCAACGAAGTGGTCTCGGTGTCAACCGCGATCTCTTTGACCTTCGACAGCTCGGCCACCAACTTCTTGAGCTCGGCCAGACTGGTGACGGTATGATAGAACGCTTTTGTCTTCGGAGCGGGGGCTGCCTCGGCCGGCAGATCATTTTCGGGTAGGAATTGCTTAAGGAGATTGCTGAATTCCATCTCAAGACACAGGTCCTTGACCTTGTCGTAGTCGGCGTCCCGTTTCTTGAGATCGGCAAGTTTGAACGGGACCGGCGCGTTGGTATCAATTGTCACCAGTTCTTTAGAGAGGCGCGCCGATTCAACGCCGTTGGCAACTTTCTGTCGCATGCCTTTGGCTTTAATCTGCTCATATCCTTCGAGAACAGCTTCTAACGATCCAAACTGCTCCAGAAGCTTGTTCGCCGTCTTGTCCCCCACGCCCGGTATGCCGGGGACGTTGTCCGAGCTGTCACCCATCAGCGCCAGCTTATCAATGACCAGTTCCGGATAGACGCCGAATTTCGCTTTCACTTCCTCTCGGCCCATTTTCTCAGGAGGCTCCGACGCTCTCTTGGGATTGTATATTTTGACTGAGTCAGAGACGAGTTGAAAAAAATCCTTGTCCCCCGTCACACACCAGACTTCGCAGCCCTTCTCTTCAGCCCTGCGGGCAAAAGTCCCAATAATATCGTCCGCCTCAAAACCGGCCAGTTCATATGAGGGAATGTTCATGGCCTCAACCGCCTGGTGGATACGGGGAATCTGCTCCACGAGGTCGTCGGGCATCTTGGCCCGTGTTGACTTGTATTCGGAATATCGCTCATGGCGAAAAGTGGGATGTTTGGTGTCAAAAACGACAGCCAGATACTCCGGCTGTTCGTCCCGTATTATCTTCAGCAGGGAATTAATAAAGCCGAATGTGGCCGAAGTATTCTCCCCTTTGGAATTAATAAGCGGGTTGCGGATGAAGGCGAAATAGGCTCGATAGAAGACGGCCGACCCGTCAACCAGAAACAGCCGTTCACGTTTTTCAGTCATCTGTACAGACTTTCTGCTAGAATATACTCCGCCACTGCGGGCGGGACCATTGTTGACAGCGCCTCGATATCTGCGCCGCCGTGGATCGCCTCCCTAATTCCGGTCGATGATAGCTCGATCCGGCTGGTCTCTACCAGATCGATGCGGTCTCCGGGGAAGCCCTCCAGATCCGGGGGCTCTGAGCCGGGTCGGCAACCGACCAGAAGCCGGGTCTCTTCGAGGACCTCCTGCCACCGATGCCAGGTCTTGAAGCTGGTGAGATTGTCGGCACCAATAATAAACTGAAAATCAACCTCAGGATATCGCTTTTTGACCTCTAGCACCGTGTCCAGGGTGTAGCCGGTCAGTCCGGCCTCCCTCTCGACACGACTTATATGGAAGTTGGGATCATCGCTCAGAGCCAATTGAAGCAGGTGACACCGCTGCGCGTAGGAAGCGCCTTGTTTCAGTTGACGGTGCGGGGTTTTGTCCGCCGGGATAAACAGGATGCCGTCGAGTTTGCAGATGAATAGTATTTCAGCAGCCAGGGCGAGATGCCCCCGGTGCACGGGATCGAAGACGCCGCCGAGGATCCCCCAGTTCTGTCCAGGCTCAGGACCCGGCATCTTCCCCCAAAGCCTCAACCAGCGGTGAGTCTTCTATTCTCTTTAGAAGCTCGTTGACTTCTTCGAGCCTGTCGGTCTCATGTCCACAGGCGGTCAGGAATCGTTCGAGACGGGTTCTGGCCAGAGCGAAGTCCTCCTGTTCGAAAGCTTCCTTGCCGCCCTTCCAGATGGCCTCACACGACTGTTCGGCCGCTTTCGGAGCTAACTGGTGGTCCGAGAACACAGTTTTGAAGTTCTCGTATTGCTCGTGTGCCTTGTCCCATTCGTGAGAGGAGAGATAAGTCCCGGCCGTCTCATAAGTTGACAGGGCGGCATACTCCGTCTCCGTGAACTCGTCGATAACTTTCTGGAAATAGACCCGGGCGGCCCGGTAGTCGCGCACACGGACATAAACGATACCGTTACTGTAATGCTTCCGGGCCAGACGGGTACGGGCTGTTTTCAAGTACGCGCGGCAATCTTCAACGGCCTCCGACTCGGGATAGTCTATCAGGAAATCTTCGAATTGCCGTATGGCTATTTGCAGATCGGATTGATCCAGCCCGTAATGTCCGGGTGTGCCCTCGAAGTAGCATACCGCTTTCATCAATTGAGAATGCGGCGCAAAAACCGACGAGGGGTAGTTCAGCAAAAGGCGGTTGAATTCAACTCCGGCCAGGGCGTGGTCCTTGTTGCCATAGTACGAAAGAGCCAGATAGTATTGCGCCGAATCTATAAGCGCCGCTCCAGGGTAATTGTAGACAACCGTTTGGAAAGCCTCGATCGCCCTGATGTATTTCTCGCTTTGATACTTCTCCATACCGAGATTGAACAATTGTCGGGCCGGCATACCGGACATGTTTGCGGACCCGCCGCATCCCCATATTCCTGAAAGCGATGCGGCCGCAAGTAGCGTAATCAGAGCTGTCTTGACTTTAGCGTTATTCAAACCGGGTAATTCTCCTTGAGCATCTCATAATACTTGACCACTCGGTTCAAGTAGGTCTTGGGAAGCGGCCTGTTCTTGCGCATGAGACTTCGAAGTCTGGTCTCTCCCATATTGTATGCAACCAGCGCCTTTTTGACGTCTTTGAACTTCAAAATCTGCTCGAAAAGATGCAGCGTGCCGACCTTGATGTTCGATTCCGGCTCGTACAGGGTGCTGGAACCCTCCCAGTCGACTCCGGCACGCGGGGCCACATCGGCGCCAACGAAAGGCATCACCTGCATTAGACCACTGGCACCTTTGGGTGAAACCTGCCCTTTCTTGAAGGAAGATTCTGTCAGGATAACCGCCAGAATGAACATAGGATCGTACTTGTATTTCGTGCTTTCCGAATATATGACGTCCGTGAGGTGGCCTATCTCCTCCTCGTTGAACCCGATCTGGAAGTCATCGATCGCCTTGAAGATCTGAAGCCGCTCTTCCAGTTCGGTAATACGATTTTGCTGAAAAGCTATCTGCTGCTCCAGATCGAATTTGTCGGCAATCAGGTACACCAGAAGTCCCGATTGCACGAGATAGACAACAACCAGCAGGAAGGCGATCGGTTTCGACAAAAAGATCCCCAGTTTTTCGTACTGAATCATAGCTTACTCCGGCAGTCTGGTTCCAACCAGATCGTAACCTTCGACTCCCTCTATGCGCACGCGGCAGATATCCCCCACTTCGGAGGCTTCGCCGGACACCATAACTTCCTGGTCAATCTCGGGGCAGTCGCCTTTCGTTCTACCAACAGCCGACTCACCCGCCTTAACGGAGTCAATGATAACTTCCTTCACGTTGCCGATCAAGGAGTTATTCTTCTCGAAAGCTATCTCCCGTTGTAGCGACATGATGCGGTCTACCCGCTCCGTCTTCACCTTTTCTGGTATCTGATCGGGCATTTGTTCGGCCGGGGTGCCTTCCTCGGGCGAATAAGCAAACACGCCCAGGCGGTCGAAGCGCTGCTCAATTACGAAGTCCATCAGCTCCTCGAACTGCTCCTCGGTCTCCCCGGGAAAGCCCACAATCATCGTTGTGCGCAGGACGGCTTCAGGCGAAAGCTCCCTTATGCGACTCATAAGGCCGTCGGTCTGCGATCGGTCAAACTGACGCTTCATAGCCCTCAGGATGTCCGTATTGACGTGCTGGAGCGGCAAGTCGAAATAATCCAGAGTCTTGTTCGTAGCCGCCAGATGGCGAATCAGTTCGTCGTTTACCTGCGCTGGATACAAGTACATGAGCCTGATCCAGCGGACTTCCTCAATCGCATCCAGTGCCTCCAAAAGGCCTTTGATGGTCGGGCGGTCCGGCAGATCGTAACCCCAGAGCGTGGCTTCCTGAGATACCAGAATCAGCTCTTTTTTTCCGTTCTCCGCCAGGTATCGGGCTTCGTTTACTATCGAGTCCTTCGGCCGACTGCGAAACCGCCCCCGCATTCCAGGGATGGCACAGTAGGTACAAGGCCTATCGCACCCATCGGATATCTTAAGGTACGCATGGGGATAGGCGTCTGCTATAAAGCGCTGCTTGAAGCTCAGATAGCCAAGTTTGCGAGTCTCCATGCGAACGGTCTTGGTAGCGTGCGAGGATTCACTAACAGCGCGCGCAATTGAATCCAGGGCCCCGTGCCCGAAAGTCCCGTCCAACTCCGGCATCTCTTTGAGCATCTCATCGCCGTATCTTTGCGTCAGGCAGCCCGAAGCGTAGAGGGTCTTCAGATTCCCCTCTTTCTTCAACTGTCCCAGCCTCAGAATCTCATCGATCGATTCTTCCTTGGCACTTTGAATAAAGCCGCAGGTATTGACGATCACCGAGTCGGCCTCGTTCGGGTCAGCTACCGGCTGATGGCCCTCGGCAATAAGGCGGGCAGAGATATAGTCCGCGTCTACGTCGTTCTTGGGACAACCCAGCTTGTGGACAAAAAACTTCATTGGGGATACATACGGATCACGCTGGCGTCGTCGGGATAGTCCAGAAACAATTTCTTGTTGCTGCACTTCGACTTCGCCTTCTGTGAACGAAACACGATGCTGTTGAGGTCTTCGTTTAGGTCAAAAAACTCAATACGATCGATCTTGGCTTTTTTGGGCTCCAGAAAGAGCCTGAGGGAGTCTGGAAGGTCGGCGCCGGTGGTGTCAATCCTAAGAAGCCGATATTCGCGATCCCTTTTCACTGTGTGGGTCTCGTAATACTCGTCCAGCCGCACGATGAAAGTGACTTCCTCTATCGGCGCGTTGCGATGGTCGAACGGCTCGATTGTGACCTGGTTCTGCTCCTTTGAATAGCTGTAGAGAAACTCACGATCGTAGACGTACCGATCAGTCCCGATTTTGACCGAATAGCGGCCATCCAGCGAAAGATACGCCTCACCTTTGGTAGTGTCGACCGAATTGAATACGTCGGACTCAACGATCGAGAGAAACTTGATCTCGTAACACTGAGACTCGGACATGGATTTCTTAACCTGCTCGAGCCGGTCTTCCGCCAGGCTCACCCCTCCCAGACAGAGCGATGCGGTCAGGGCCGCGACAACAATTGTTTTAACCATTGGAGATTATACCGAGTTTTTGGGTTAGAGTTTATGACGACTCGTCGGTGGTCGCCTTGACGCCACCGCCGAAGATTGTCTCCAGGTAGGTCTGGTCCACCAGGACGTCGCGGGCCTTGGAACCGTCGAAAGACGTGACAACCCCGGCTTGCTCCAGCTTGTCGATAAGACGGGCCGCCCTCTGATAGCCAATTCCGAGCCGGCGCTGAAGCAAGGACACCGACCCCTGCTTGTGCCGGATCACCACTTCGCACGCCTCCCGGAACAAGGGATCTCCGAGATCTACTTCGGTCTCGGTAGCCGCTCCCTCGGCCTGCGTAATGCTTGTTAGGGCCATCATTTCAAGGCCCTGGTCCTTAATGAATTTAACCAGCCGCTCTGTTTCTTCGCTGGATATGTAGGCGCCGTGGATGCGCGAAGGTTCCGGCTGGCCTGAGTTCAGGAACAGCATATCGCCGTTTCCCAGCAACTTTTCGGCGCCGTTGGCGTCGAGAATCGTGCGGGAATCAACTTTCGAAGCAACCTGGAAAGCGATACGGGCCGGGAAATTGGCCTTAATGAGGCCGGTAATAACGTCAACCGACGGACGCTGGGTGGCCAGGATCAGGTGAATCCCCACCGCACGGGCCATCTGGGCCAGCCGCGTTATCAGCAGTTCAATCTTGGACGATGTGGCAGCCATCATCAGGTCGGCCAGTTCGTCGACGAAAACTACGATGTACGGAAGCTTCTCTTCTTCGTCTTTCTGTCGCTGGTTGAAATCTTCGATGTTACGCACCGAAGCGTTGGCCAAGCGCCGATACCGGCTTTCCATCTCCACGACTATATCCGAGAGCACCTTTTCGGCCCGCTTAGGGCTGGTGACTACCGGACGAGCCAGATGGGGTATTCCCTTATAGATCGACAGCTCCAGCATCTTGGGATCGATAAACACAAAACGTACCCGCATCGGGTGCAAATGGTACATTAGCGAGGTAATCAGGGCGTTCATGCACACCGATTTGCCAGAGCCGGTCGCTCCGGCGATAAGAAGATGGGGCATTTTAGCCAAGTCGGTGACCAGCGGTTTGCCGGATATGGTTTTGCCCAGGGCCAGAGGCAGAATCTTCTTGCTATTGGTGAACTCCTCTGAGTTCAGTATATCCCGTAGATACACAGACTGCGGGTTGCGATTGGGGATCTCGACCCCCACGGCCGCCTTGCCCGGAATGGGCGCAACGATGCGTATGCGCTTGGCCTTCAGCGCCAGAGCGAGATCATCGGCAAGACTCACGATGCGATTGATCTTAACGCCGGCGCCCGGCTTGAATTCGAACCGCGTAATTACCGGTCCCGGGAACGATGCTATGTCGCCATCGACTTGTACATGAAATGTCTCCAGGGTTTCTTTGAGCATGCGGGCGGTCATTTGAAGTTCATCCACCGTCACGGAAGTACCGTTGCTGACTCCCTCCTCCAGCAGATCCAGCCCTGGATAACTGTAGTCGATAGACTTGATCTGGACCGGTTCCGGGCGGCGTTTCATGGTGGCGCGTTTGCGCGTCGGTTGTGAGGCGATCTGAGGCGCATCCTCAGGCGCGGAGTCGTCCTCATACTGCGCCGCCGATTCTTCTTCGGACGATTTGTAACCGTCCGTGGGCTTTTCAGCCTCAAGACTCTCCTCATCCTCGTCGCGTCGGGAGCCCCTTCCGGAGGGCAGAAGCCATTTGAAGGAAAGCGCCGATAGGCTAACACTTCTAAGAGAGCCGTAGGCCCGGCGGAGAAGATCTCCACCCGGAAGGCGCAGTCGCACCGACAGAAGCGGTGTGATAGACGTGTAGGTCATCAGGAGAATCAAAACCAGTCCGGTCGCGATCACGTAGGTGCCCAGTTCCCCCACCACCTTGATAGCCAGCGTGGTCAGCTTAATTACCAGATAACCGCCAACGGCGCCGGTTTCATAGCCAAGGGTTGGGTTGGCCAGCAGATGGACGTTGTAAATGACGGTCCCGAGGACGGCTATGACGAACAGAAGAAAACCGTTCAGTTCGAATTTATGGGCCATTTCGGACGAGAACAGACGCAGAGAGACGAATATCAGACCTATTGGAATAAAGAAGGACAGCCAGCCCAGAATTACGGTCAATGAGTACGAGAGATAGGCCCCCAGCATCCCAGCCTGGTTGCGAAACTGGATTTCAAACGGGTCGAGGTTGCCGTCGACTTCTCCCGTGATCCGGGCGTTATCCAGCACGCTGTGCGATACTAGCGATATCAGAATCAATATCGCCAGGAGAAACACAAAAGCGCCGAGAATGCGCTTACGTCGGGGTGATTCGTTGCGTTTTTTCCGTTTGGCCATAGGCTATAAAAGGTCGCAGTAATTGGGGCGGGCCGCAATCTTAAAATCGTAAGAGAAAAGGCAGGGCGCTTTGTCCCTGCCTTCTCGAAGGTAACTCAATTGCCGCTATTTGCGGACTGCTTCTTTGAGGTTTTTGCCGGCGCGGAATACGGGAACGTTGGTGGCCGGAATATCAATCGCGGCGCCCGTCTGCGGGTTGCGGCCGGTGCGAGCTTTGCGATGTGATACCGCAAATGTACCGAAACCTGCGAAGCTTACTTTTTCGCCCTTCTGCAATTGACCGGTAATGCCCTCCATAAAGGCGGTCAGGGCTTCCGTAGCCTGCTTCTTGCTGATGCCCGAACTTTGTGCCATGCTCCCAATCATCTCTTCCTTAGTCATAGCAGCTGTTCCTTCCTAGATAAGGTTATAGTTTCAAATATTATTCTCTGAATATTCAACGCAAGAAATTCCCCGGACGGGAGCAAAGTCAACCAAAAAAAACCGGGAAAGTGCCTAAAACAGGCGAAAAACAGGCTTCTGCGGCCCTCCGGCGATTACCTCACGTTCTGCAGATAACCGCTGCTTAGGCTGTTTTGGGAGTTGTCAATCTTGATCGCGGGAATAGCCGTAACGTGCAGGTTGAAGCCCCACCCCTTGGTGGAACCTGTTGGTACCCAATGGAATGTCCCCGACCAACAGTGAATAGTTCGCTCGATATTGACACGATTTGTTACGGTCTTGTGGTCGTCGAAGTTATACGACTGCGAGTAGGTTATGCGCGTGGAGGGGGTCAGATTGAAGCGCAAGTTGAACGACAGAAAGCTCTTTTTCCTGAAGAAATCCGTGTCAATCCCGGTCTCGGAATAGCCGTAGGAAGCTGATAAACTCCATCCTCCGCCACCGGTAGGGCCGGTTCGGGGAGATTTGCCGACCTGCGAGGCCGAGTCTGCCCCCCGCGGTAAACTGGGCGTAACGTCGTCGAAAAGGAAATTTCTTCCGGCCAGATCCATGCTGGTGCTCAGAGTGAAATTGGTTAACCGAGGATGCCAGAAGTCCAAATCGTCGGTATCCTTCAGGTAAAGGGAGTGCGACATACTACCGTTGAGCCGAACCTTGGGCAAGACGTTGGAGTTGAAAGTGGTCGTTAGACTGGAGAATCTCCGAGTATCTTTCTCAAAATCGTGGCTGAAGCTGGAGGTGATGGACATCAATTCCAGGTTTCGCTCGGACAGGGCCTGTTGGATCTTGGCCTGGTACACATGACTAAGCCTGAAGGTCATCCGCTGACTCCGGCTGGTGCTGGCGGCCCCCCCGCCTGCGAAACTCCTAATGTCGGGGTGGTGATCGTTTTTCGGCGTATAGGTATAGGTGATTGTGGGCTGGATCACCTGGCGAAGCCCCATCAGACCAAAAACCTTGGGATAGACGGTCCCGTATATGGTCGTCGAAACGCTCGCTCCCATATTATAGTAATAACTCCGATAAGTCGTACCGACATCAATACCGGCTGAATCCGACTGGTCCGTGGGATATATCTTGTACCACGTTTCGTAATAGTTCAGGGACGGCGAAAGAACGATGTACTTGAACAGCTTTGACGGAAAGGATACGCCTATTCGATGATTGGCTGTGGTGTATTCTCTTCTCGTTCGACTGGTGACCGAGTCCTGTGACACCAGCGAAACCGTCGTGTCGGCTGCAAAAGTTGTATCGGCGATCGCGGTGATAGTATCAACCACGATAGTGGTATCAACGATGACGGTAGTATCTTCCACGATATTGACGATCGAGTCCATTACCGTGCTGCGAGTCGAGCGATTCAACAGGCTGGGACTGTAGCTCACAATCAGCTCGTTGTACCAGCGCCGCTCCAGCTTGCCCTCGTCGTTGTAACTTCCGGATCCGAAAGGATTCCATCGTGGCAACGAGACGCTCAGGCTTGGCAACTGATCGATCCGCCGTTCCTCATCGAGATAGTCGTCGTGGGACAACGTTCCGGATATCGACACCGATCTCCCGAACTTCTTGGAGAAGGTCAGCTTAGAGCGCACCACCCGGTTCAGCCGCTGGTCAAGGTCGGTGGAATAGTCGTTATAGTACTTCGGATCAGACTGGATGCTTCCGGTAGCGCTGATCTTGAACGAAGGTGAGAAGGTGTGGTTGTGACTGGCGTTTAAGGTCCAGCGCGTCTCCCGGTTCTCAGTCCCCTGACCGGCACCGCCGTAGATATATTCTGTTTCCCGGCCGTAGTTGCCGGAGACATAGCCGTCAAAAGTGTAGAGCTTGTTGTAAGTGATCTTGTTGTAGACGTTCAACTTGTTGCGATCCTCGAAATAGTCCAGGGCAGCTTCCCAATCCCAATAGTCAGAGGCCGCCCAATAATACCCCACGTTGCGAATATAATACTCACCCTTTTCGATGTTCCCCAACGTGAAGGGCAGAAATCCCGAATGTCTTCCCTTCTTAAGAGGGAACACATAATACGGCAGGGCTAGAATCGGCAGCCGCCCGATGTTCATCACCACCGGTCTGGCGATGAGGCGATCTCCCTCAATCAACTTGAGATGCTTCGAATGGAAGTGGAAATGCGGTTCATCGGCATCGCACGTAGTATAGCGGCCGTCCTCCAGATAAAACACGTTGCGATCCTGCCGGTAGAGATTTTCGCCATAAAAGAAACCGGTTTCGTACTTGGATTTGGACGTGACTATACGCCCCTTCTCGGTATCTATGGAGTATTTCAAATAGTCGCCAAACAGGATTTCCTCTCCGTCGCGAAGAACAACCGGAACAGCGTTGGGCTGCAATTCCTCGGCGAAGCGGTTATCAGAGACAATTGAGTCTCTCACAACTTCGCCGGAAAAGGCTTCTATAACGCGCGCTCTGGTATCCAGATCGATCTGATAGGCCGTCAGTTGTATCAGACTGGAGGTCGTGGCGGCGTCTCTTTCGAGCGTTATCAGTGAGTCGGCCAGATTGTAGGTGATGTGATGAGCGCTGTAGTCAATCGTATCGGTGTGAACGGTGATTACCGAGTCCCTCTCGCTCTCAGTAGTACTGAAATAGGTACCTATGGAGCCGCCCACGACATCCACCCTCGTCAACAACTCATCTACGATAGAGAGCCTGATTGAATCGCCGGAAACGGTGTTTTCCACCGTCTCTTTTTTGCCGCGCGGCGAGGGATTGTACCAGGAGTAAGCCTGACCCTGACAGGTGACGGATTCCAGATCCCCGTATTCGAAGTCCATGACGATTCTCCCGCCCGAGAGGCGGGAGCGGTCAAAATCAGTATCGGTCGAGTCTGTCGGCTCAACGAACAGGCCCTGGGCTGAGTCGACCACATCCACCCGCTCCAGTCCGTGATCGCCGGTCAGGATTGAAATCAGTTTCCCGGATATTTCCGACTGGTTGCGAATTACGACCGGGTCCTGATAAAGGTCGAGCAGGTTGAGTCCGGGTCTCATCACGGCGCATCCGGCGGTGGCGTTCATGTCGTTGGAGTTGATGCGGACGTCGCCGCTGGCGTCGGCACGTTCACCGGGAGCGTCGTACTCTATAACGTCGGCTATGACTTCCACCATCGCGGCACTGTCAGGGTACTTGAGATAAATCGTTGGACGATCCACCATGTAGAAATAATCCCGGTTGCGGTCAAAAAACGCCCGTGTGCCGACCGCCATGATAGAGTCGGCGTAGGACCACAGCTCCACATAGCTGCCCTCCGCCCTGGCTCTTCTCTTCGCCAGATCGTAGTGTACCGAGTCATCGGCAGCCAGGCGATATTCGTCGTCCTCAATGATGACGCGCCCCCTGAGCCACACATGCGAACCCATCGCCCAGGCGGCCGAGTCACAATATATCATGCCCGAGCGGGTTTCGAAAATCACGTTGCCCCGAGCGAAAATCGTATCAGCGCCCCGGTCCTCAGCGAAGACAATCTCGAAGTCGTCGGTGTGGTGGATAGTAAGGAAACCGTCGGTCTGAGCTGTCGCACTCTGGCCGAATACCAGCGCTCCGAAAAGGAGGCAACATGTGATCAGGATCCTTACCATATCAAAGCGAGTCCAGGATTGCTTCTACATATTCTTCTAGTTTCTTGCAGTCGGCGCCGCCCAGTTGAGCCTGACGGCTGTTGCCGCCACCTTTCAGGTCCTTGGCCTGCGCCAACGCTCGAGCCATGTTGCCCGCGTGCAAGTCGGTCTTCTCACAAACGCCCAGCACCAGCCTCTCCTCGATCAGAAGCACCGCAAAGCCCTCAATCAAATCGGCCACCATACCGGCCAGCTTCGACGCCAGCACGGGATCAACATCCTTCACCAACACGGCTACATAATCAGCCTTGTCACGGTGATGAACGAAGGTCGCAAGCTCGGACGCCCGAGCCGGTAGCAGATGTTTTCTGGCTTCGTACACCTGCTTCTTCAGCCTGCGGATGTCTCCGGCCATCTTCTCAATCTTCTCTGGAAGGTCCTCGACCGCACAGGTAAGCGAACGCGACATGCTGTCCGTAGCTGTGAAGCGCACGGCGTAGTCTTCGAGCGCCTGACGTCCGGAAAGAAACTTGATAAGAATTCGTCCACGTGCTTTTTCCACCGCGGTTATCTTTATCGGACCGACCTCGGCCGTGTTGCTGCAATGAGTCCCCCCACAGGCGACATAGTCGCAATCAACTATCCTGATTATTCGGAGCGTCCCGGTCCGGGAAGTGGGCCTTCGAAGCGGCAGCTGGCTGACTTCCTCGCTCTCCACGAAAAGAATCTCTATCGGCAGGGCGTCAAGCACCTTGGAGTTCGCTGATTGTTCGGCGGCCTCCACCTGTTCGGGAGTCAGCGCCGTCGCATTAAACTCGATCGCGCCATATTCCTCGCCCAGATGAACGGACTGGGTGTCAAGGTCATGCAGTTTGGCAAAAACGGCTGAAAGAATGTGTTGAGCGGTGTGCTGGCGACGGTGTCGCTGGCGCCGTGCGCGATCAACTCTGCCGGAGACCGCACTTCCCGCATGGGCCACGGGCGACAGCGTGATATGTCGTACATCCCCCGAGTCCGTTTCTACGACTTCGACGACCTTAACGTCGCCAAGATGTCCGGTGTCGTGAAGCTGCCCACCCGAGGTCGGATAGAAGGCGGAGCGGTCCAGAACGCTGAAATAGTGATCTCCTTGCCTGCCGCTTTCGATTATCCGGGCCTCGAACTCGAGCAGTCCGGGTTCTTTGTAGTACAGACGTTCAGTCAACGCGGGCCTCTTGAGATCCTTTTTCCTCATTGAATCGTCCGCCCAAGGCGTCGCTGGTCAGAGGAGCAATACTCGCCGTGAACAACAGGGACTGACTCGTGCGGGCAAAGGAACATAATTGAAACAAAACCATCTCCAGGAACACGCCAATGATGTTAGCCAGCCCTCCGGTGAGGGCCAGGGCCGACCGTTCGATGATTAGCCACAGAATAACCATCGGCAGGAAATATAGATAGTAAATGCTATGAAGTTTTACAAACCTGCGCAGATAAAAGTTTACCGCCGGCCTTAGTTGAGACAAGAATTTCTGATCGGGGAAGGCTGCCAGCCGCAGACGAAGAACATCCGAAAGGATCGAGGCCGGTATCAGGAACACATACAGGCAGACCAGGTGCATGAACGCCCCTCCAAAAGCAGCCTCGCCGAAGTGACCGGTCAGGTCCTCCGGAATCATGGCGGCCACAGACTGCGACATGATCGCCAGTGTGGAGTAGACGAACAACATGAAGAGAGAAATCTTCAGGTTACCTCTAAACAAACCGGCTGCCTCGGCAAAGAAACTCTTGACGACCACTCCCCTGGCGGCCATGAATGTGAAGTAAATCCCTCCGTTCACGAACTGCTTGAAGAAAAAGACCGCAACTGAATAGAATATCAACACGGCCACGAACGCCGGCAGGACTTCCTCGTGACGGTGCAGCAGTTCCCTTATGACGTCAAAGGACCAGGTTTTCAACAGGACGGAAGCAAATGCTGAGTTGTCAAGAGTGCCGCTGACAACCGCCAACAGCGGCAGCGCAAACACCAGAGACAGGCTTAACTTGCCCAGATAGAGCCATCCGGCGACCGCGAAGTGCCGCCTGAAGTTCTGCCAGCCTCGTGCTACGTCCTGCATCACCAGCCCCACAATGAGCTAAACAGTGATTCGACAAGGAACGTGACGCCCGAGAACAGTCGCAGCGCCGCTCCCCGTGATTGACCGCGCGTAAGGGAGTTGTTCAGAAAATCGTCGTCAAGGGCGTATTGGAAATCAGGGTCGATTATCGCAGCCACCGCCGGAGACGCGGTCTCGTACTTGATTCGGTGACGACCCGAGGTCGGGTTCAGGACCGTATCAATCACGGTTCCATCCAGGAGCACAACTCGAAAACCGACGGGGAAGCCGAGCGGGTGTTGGGCCAGATAGTCGATCGAAGCTTTCCATACGAGCGAGTCACCTTCTTCGCTCTGCAAAGAGTCAGCGTCAGTTTGAACGTTTTCCGTCCTCAGCGAAATAATCGCGAAGTCGGTATCCCGATTGTGGTCGAGGATTGTGCGCGCGTCCCCCCCATCTTCCTCGGGAAGGTACTTTGTCGCCAGTCGCGCGAAATCTTCTGTCTCCGGAACGGCATATTTGAAGGAGTCTGCGTATTCTCTCCAGAACGAGGCCTCCCCCTCATCACCCATCAGGGCCGTAAGGGTTTGGACTATCAAAGTACCCTTGCTGTATATGGTCCGGTAGTACGTTGCCTGGTCGAAGTAGTCCTCCCCACGACGAGTTATCGGGTCCGTGGACATATACGAACTGGCTGTAGCTCGATGCTGCATCAGATGGTTGGCGGTCATGCCGAACGCGTTAAGTAAGTTGGGCTCTCCCTGCGCACGGCGGCGCCCAATCTTCAGGCTGAAATACTCTGTCACAGACTCGTCGAGCCACGGTGTGCCCGCCTGGCTGCTGTTAACTATGCCGTAGAACCATTGATGGACGACTTCGTGTACAATCATACTGGCGTAGAAGCCGGTGCGTACGGTGCGCGAAGGCGTCGAGGCCAGAATCATGCGGGGTTGCTCCAGCCCACCGCCCTCACTGAGTCCGCCGATCACAATTATCAGCTCATCAAACGGATAGACCAGGACAGAGTCGGACATATAGACCAACGCCGCCGTGGCCGCTGCCCGAACCGTATCGACCATGAAGCTATCGTGTTCCCGATAATATAGCTTCAGCGCCGTGCCGGAGACGTCGGTCGAGTCAAGCTGGTAACCGGTAGCAAACTGTAACGGTGCTCCCGAGGCGGCTTCCATTCCAATGCGAGTCACGCTCCGGCCTTCAACCGTTTCCGTAGTAACGACGCCCGGGGCGATCAGTTGCAGTGAGTCCGGATAGACGATCCTGGCCTCGATGTCCGCCAGGTCCGCTGTTGGTTCCAGAAACTTGCGATAGGCAACCTCTTGCCAACCGCTCTCGCGCCAGGGGGCCGGGACCGGAAACCACTCTGCCAGTGTAAATTGACTTTCGCCGTATCCCAGTCGGGAGTTGGCTTTCGAAAGATACGTCGTGAACCAGATCGTGGCGTCGATGGCCTCCCCGGGGGCCACCGGGTTGCTCAACGGCACAATCAGATTGGTGCTTTCGATGGTGATCTTCGAAGTTGGATCATCATCCCCGGCTCGTACCGAATCGATCTTGATACCGCACGAGCTATCTTCACGACAGAATAAGTTGGGGTAAAGCTGAAACCGAAGCTCCGTCAATACGAGTTTTCGGGCGCCGGGCTCATACAGAATGCTGCCGGAGATAGACCGAGTCTGCGGGTCGAAAGCGGCGTCGACCACCAGGCGATCGCGGGCCTCGATTGTCGCCGAAGCTACTAGAATGATGAGAAGACCGCTAAGCCATCTTATTCTCAAGAGTACCTATCCCCTTTACACGTACGTCAATGGTGTCGCCGGATTTCATCGGTGCAATACCTGCCGGCGTGCCGGTTGATATCAAGTCTCCCGGGTTCAGCGTCATGATCCTGGAAATATAGCTTATCAGATAGGGAATATCAAAAATCATCAGCGAAGTACGCCCCGACTGTTTGACAACGCCGTTGTGGACGCCCTCAACCAGCACGTCCCGATAGTCCAGCTCCGGCACGATCCACGGACCTACCGGGCAGAAAGTGTCAAATCCTTTTGCCCGTGACCACTGACCGTCTTTTTTCTGAAGGTCCCTGGCGGTGACGTCGTTGACGCAGGTAAACCCGAAGATGTACTCATCGGCGTTTTCAGCAGCCACGTTACGGGCGGTCTTACCAATGACAACACCGAGCTCGGCTTCATAGTCAACCCGTTCTGACTCTTCCGGATGTACGATCCTCTGCCCCGGACCGATTATCGAAGACGGGGGTTTGAGAAAGACCAGCGGCCTTTCCGGCGCGTTGTCGGCCGAATGCGACGCCTCGACGTGGGCGTGATAATTAAGGCCGATGCACACGATCTTGGAGGGCTCAACTGGAGCCAGAAGACCCACCGATTCTAACGGCTCTACTTGAGTTACAAAATCGCCCCCCAACCAGACAGGGCCGCTGATCGGTCGCACCAGGTTGTCTTCAATAATGCCATAGCAGCCGTCAGGATGGCCCAGGCTTTCAAAACGCACGTACTTTCTGGTCATTGTCCAGCTATTCCCTTTATATAATTGCAGATTGATTCGCGATTGGCTTCGGGATTGTAACCGCCTTCCATAATCGATACCACTCGTCCTTTGCACACGTCTTCGGCGGTTTCCCGGAGTATTCTTCCGACAGAGTTGAAACCGACGCCCGTCAGATCGAGTCCGCCCAGCGGATCCAGGGCGTGACCGTCGAACCCGGCCGACACCAGAACGATATCCGGATGGAACTGACGCAGCGACGGCGCGACCTCGTTTTCGAAAAGACTGATGAATTCGCTATCGGCCGTGCCGACTGCAAGCGGATAGTTGACCGTGAAGCCCTCACCGCCGTCCGCCCCTCTCTCAGTGCGAAGTCCGGTCCCGGGATAAAGCGGGTGCTGATGACTGGACAGGTAGAGTACATTTGCTCGATCATAGAACAAATCCTGTGTGCCATTGCCGTGGTGCACATCGAAATCGACGATTGCCACTCGGTCAACTCCAAATCTATCCAGAGCGTACTGAGCTGCCACCGCCACATGATTCACCAGACAGAACCCCATAGCCTGCTCCCGTCCGGCGTGGTGGCCGGGAGGTCGGCCGAGCACAAACGAACGGGCAGGTCCTTCGCCAAAAGCAGCCTCAACCGCCGACAAGAGCGACCAGGTCATATCACAGGAGGCATCAAACGAGGACGAGGTCTGGAAAGTCTCTTCGTCGTGCCGCTGATCTTCACCCGGGTAATTGGCCAGCCGATCGATATAGGCTTCAGAGTGCACCTGGCTTAACAGGCCGCAATTGTATTCGGAGGTGTTCAGAGGAGTGATCAACGCCTGGTATTCTGGCTCCTGGAGGGCCGAAATAGCGGCGGCAAGCCGTTCATGGCTTTCCTGATGACCCGGCGGTGCCGGATGTTTGCTGGGGGCGGAGGCAATAGCTAATCCAATCGGATCCATGGGTTTGAATTAACGTATCGACAGAGCGGCGGTCAATAGATTATCACACCTTCTTGGTCTTCCAGCGACCGAGGCTGAACCAGTACGCCAGAACCAGAGCCTTGAAGCCGGTGGTGATCGTAAGCGTCCACCAGATGCCCTCGATGCCCCAGTCCAGCTCAAAAGCAAGGTACCAGGCCAGAGGGATGCGGGCGATGGAACCGGGCAACATAACCACCATCGGCGGGATTGTATCCCCGGCCCCGGAGAAAGCACCTTCGAGAATAATCTCCACTGCCATAGCGAACTGTGACAGCCCCAGGATTATCAGGTACCCAACTGCAATCTCAAGCACAGCCGGTTCTTCGGTAAAGACCGATGCTATGGCTGTCGGGAAGGCAATAAACAGAAAGCCGAACACCAGGGTTATGCCGATCCCCAGTCCCGTAGCGCCCCAGGCGCATCGAGCCGCCCGTCCCGGCTTGCCGGCCCCCAGGTTCTGCCCCACCATTGTGGATGCCGCCAAAGAAAAGCCGTAGCAGGTCAAGTATGAAAAGGACTCCATGCGATTGCCGATCCCCATGGCAGCTCCGGCGGTCTCACCAAACTCATGGACGAAGCCTATCAGGAACCAGTATACAACGACAAAAGCCAACTGCTGGCTGGCGATTGGCAGTCCGATTCGAGAAATATGCAACATGCCGGAGAGGTCAGGCTCCCATTGCAGCAGTTTTTTGACCCGGTATCCCAATTTGCCGCGCAACATGCTACGGAAAATGAGAACCGTACCAACCGCTATCGATATGGTAGTGGCAATGCTGGCACCAGGCACGCCCAGGGCAGGTATTGGCCCATAGCCAAAGATCAACAACGGGTCCAGCACCAGATTGAGCAAAACGACTAAAATCCCAACTTTCGTAGGCGTCCGTGTGTCACCGGAAGCTCTGAATATCGCGAACGCCGTCTCGTTCAGGAACAGCATGACGCAACTCAGGAAGAAAATCCGCAAATAAGGTACCGCGTGCGCCTGGGTGGCGGGACCAACTTTCATGAAATCCATGAAGCCCGGGGTCAGAAAGTACCCGCTTATCGTCACCGCGGCCGCAACGAACACCGCGAGATACATCGCCTGTCTGATGTAATGAACCGCACGATCGGGGTTTCCCGCTCCCACGTGGCGGGAGACAAGGGCGGTGATTCCGATACTTATCAGCGACACCGCCGAAAAGATCGTCCAGATGATGACCATTGAAGAGGTCACCGCGTCCTGAGCCGAGGCGCCAAGTTTGCCGACCCAGTAGAAATCGACTACGGACAGGAGGATCTCCATAGCCATGCCTGCAACCACCGGTAGGGCAAGTGATAGAACCGTGCGGGCGATCGGTCCCGAAACGACTTTGTCGGAATGCGAGTCAGGAAGGTTGTTGGTCACCGCTCCAAAGTATCCTTAAGCAGAAGCCCGGCCGGAAACAGGGCAGAGTTGCCCGCTTACGGTACGAACGGCGCAAGCCCCGAACAAGGAAAATCGGGTAGGTAACCGGGGGATGTGATTCTGTCAACGGGACTGCTACTCTCCTGGCAGGTACGCCGGCGAAGGTGGTTCGCCGGTGCCGCGTTCCACCAACTCCTGCCAGGGATAGCGGCCTCCGAACCGGAAATAGTTGTGTACCAGGAACGAACGGACTTCCGGATTGCCGACCACTCCCCCGTACTGTCCCTTCAGATATGCCAGGGTCTGGGCAGCGATGACCTCGGCCTGCAGCGAGTCCCGATAGCCCAGAGGGCTGTGGACAAACGACTCACTCACGGCCCAAGGCTGGAGGTCTTCGTTGATTGGCAGCATAGCGTAGGTTTCAAACAGGTCCCACCAGAGGGTGTTCAGGTTGGTGTTTGGATTGCGATAGGCCTCGTACTCGAACATGGCATAGGTAAGCAATAGGCGCTGTTTCAATAACTCATGGGCTCGCTTTGCCCGGACCGCGCGAATAGTGAGATTCTCCGGAACTCGGGCATAGGTGCGCAACCAGTCCGGTTGGAGACAAAGGTCCTCGAAAAACCTGCCGATACCAGCCGACCAGGCCGATTCAAGTTTTCTGCCGAGCAGGTTTGGCTCCTGGGAGGTCTCGGCTGTGTGGAGGGCCGCGCCGGTGGCTCTCAGAAGGTTCTGCATCGATCGCAAGCCATCGGTCAAGTTGCATACCACGCGAATATCGTGAGGGGCGCTGACCACGATTGTCTCGGCTCTTCCCGGTGAGGTGCTATCGCCCACATTGAGGAAGAAGATGGGGCTGTTGTCCAGGTCGAATCCCATTTCGCCAAGGCTTCGCTTTAGAAACCTAATCTGGGAATCGGCCGGAAAATACGGGTCAAGCTCACGCCAGGTTTCTGCAGCAGAGTATCCCCAGTCCCATATCTCGAAGGCCGGCTCTCGAAAACTGTCTCGCAGGTCGCCAAGTAACCGCTGGTATTCTGGCCGGGAGACCGAGTCTACTCGGCTGACCAGGGTCAGATAGTCCGACGAGCCAACCTTCCGGGCGCTCTCGGTCAGAGCGAAGTAATTGTTATATCCGAACCGTTTCGCAGTCTGGTTTCTGAGCCGGAAGAGACGTCCGACCTGGCCCGTAACCGTCTCGCCGGGCGAATTCAGCGCCCGGAATGCCAGTTCACGGTCGGAGCGGTTGCCGCTTCGTGCGACAAGAACATCCAGGTACTCTCGCTGAAGCATTTCACCGTTGAATTCATACTTGCCGAGACGGTGAAAGCTATCCAATGAGTCGAATGTGCCGTTCAGATTCCTGCTGTTGTTTACGTAGGCGTGAAGAACATCACCATAGACCAAATCAAAGCGCCGTCGATCGGCCTCGTCGCCAAGACGTCCTCCCCCGCTGCGCAGGGTGTTGAAAACGAATTCATCGCTCGTAGCCGCCCGGCTCAGCGCCTCAAAGAACTCCAGCGAATCAGCACGGCCGCCGATAGCTTTCGCCCAGCGTTCCTGCCCCAGACGGTGATCCAACCAGTTGAGCTTAAGTTCCAGCGAGTCAAGAGTTGCCTCAATGTCTCCCCCCTGAGGCGTTCCGATGTCTCCTTTGCAGGAAAAAGTCGCCAGCCCCAGTAGTAAGACCAAAACTATGAAAGATCGGCTTGTGGCCATTTCAATTGTCCCCTTTATGCTCGACAAACCAGGTCAGGGCAGCGTGGTAGCTGTCGACGCCCAACCCGGAAATCTGTCCCACGCAGGCTCCGGCTATTACGGACTTCCTCCGGAATTCCTCCCGACCGTGGATGTTGCTGATGTGAACCTCGATCGTCCGGACCCCTACCGACAACACGGCGTCGCGGATAGCCAGACTATAGTGAGTGAACGCGCCCGGATTGATGATCATGCCCGCCGCGTCTTTTCCCTCGTCCTGAATAAAATCGATGAT
Source organism: bacterium (assembly GCA_024230675.1). Classification (GTDB taxonomy): domain Bacteria; phylum Zixibacteria; class MSB-5A5; order GN15; family FEB-12; genus JAAERE01. Next base: position 31,021 of record JAAERE010000082.1, read on the forward strand.
CTGCCCTTCGTGATTGGACTGAAAAAGGACGAGATCTATACCGTCGGCGGAGGCTCTCTCCGTAAGTGCGGTGTTGATCTCTTCCAATGTGGCCCGACCGTAGATTCCCGGCTCCCGCGAACCAAGCAGGTTCAAGTTGGGACCGTTGACCACCAGTATCTTAGGCATTCTTTCCTCCCAGAGCGCGATAGATCTTAATCATCGACTTCAGAGCAGCTTTGATCGACCGACGTTCGACATTGTCATAGATTATCGGCTTTCCAAGACGTTCCAGCAAGACAAATCTCAGACCGTCGGCGCCTCGCTTCTTGTCAAGACTCAAGGCCCTGAATATCTGCTCGGCATCCAGTTTTCGGCGAGGAAGAAGGCGGATGTGGCGTTCCACCAGATCACGGTATCGCATCAAACCCTTCGAGCCGAATCCTTCGGCCTCTCCAAGGGTCAGTGCTGCCCACAGCCCAAGAATAACGGCCTCGCCGTGCAGAAGGCGTCCGAAACCAAGAGCCTTTTCGATTCCATGACCGAAAGTATGCCCCAGGTTCATGCACATTCGAGGTCCGTGCTCTCGCTCGTCTCGTGACACAATATGCGTTTTTAGTTGCGCCGACCGACGGATCAGAGGTGTCAAGGCCCGCAAGTAGTAAAGGTTGTCCTGGTCGAGAAATCTCTCCAGCGCCGCTACGTGTTTGGATCCGGCCAGGCCCGCACACTTGAGTATCTCCCCCAGTCCGGCTACCATATGGCGTGATTCGAGCGTGGCCAAATAGTTCACATCGGCACAGACAAACTTCGGTGCCCAGAACGCACCGATAAGGTTTTTCCCCCGATCGTGATTGATGCCGGTCTTTCCGCCCAGCGAGGCGTCGACCATGCCCAACAGCGTAGTCGGTGCCGCCCCCCAGGGAATACCACGAAGCGTTGTAGCAGCTGCGTATCCAACCAGATCAGTGGTGACACCGCCCCCACAGGCCAGAATGAAATCAGATCGCGCAATCCCGTGGTCCAGCAGAAAGTCGTAAATGGATGCCAGCGTGGTCAAGGATTTGGATTTCTCCCCTGCCGGTATGACCATCTCTCGGACCCGGCGCGATTCAATATGGATAGCCTTGCGAAGCTGCCTGCCGTGTAGGGCAAAGAAATTGGCATCGTAGAACAGGAACAGTTTGTTCCTACCTGCCGCTCGACGGGTCATGCTATCCAGACGCGCGGACGATCCGGCGCCGATTTCAACCGGGTAGGATCCTCCGGAAGCGAGGACTTCAATTCCTCCCATGATACCTCCGAATCAAGCGGTATAGCTGAACCGCGGCCTGCGAGGGCGATCTCACAGTTGTCGAAACGGTCAGATGAGAGCGCCGGTAGTTTCGCCTCCGTTTTTCAAGCAGTTTCCGAATACGCTCTTTGAGCGCTTCTCCAGGCGTCTGCCCCGGACCAGGCCTGACGTAGAGCAAAGGTCGGTCGTCTGCCGGGTTCAGCCTGCGATAGAGTTCGCGGGCGGAACAACTGAGGTAAGCTGTCTGGCCATCGCCGAGCACCAGCTTTCTAATATCGGGGCTTTGCAGCGCTCCACCGCCAAG
>JAAERE010000083.1 GCA_024230675.1 bacterium
AATGTAAGCGGTGAATGCGGAAGAAGTGTCGAAGGGGGAAGTTTATTCTGGACGATCGAGGCCCTTCGGGTTTGATTGTTTTGATGAAGGAGCCTTTAGTATGACAGAGCATTTACTGGTAGGGCTGGCCAGCATAATAGTGTTGGGAATCCTGGCTCAATGGCTGGCCTGGCGGCTGCATCTGCCGGCAATACTTCTGCTGCTGATTTTTGGGGTCGTGGCGGGTCCGGTCACCGGCGTGCTGAATCCGGACCTGGTGTTTGGGGAGCTATTGTTCCCGCTGGTCTCTATCTCCGTGGCCATCATTCTGTTCGAAGGCGGGTTGAATCTCAAACTCAGCGAGTTGAAAAGCGCCCGCTCGGTGATAGGTGGGCTGGTCACCACCGGAATAGTCATCACCTGGGTCCTGGCCGCAACCGGCGCGTATTTCATAGCCGGGCTGGAGCTTCGACTGGCCGTGCTATTGGGCGCGGTACTCGTCGTCTCCGGTCCCACCGTGATCATTCCGCTCCTAAGACAGATTCGCCCGCTGGGCAATATAGGTTCCATAGTGAAGTGGGAGGGCATCGTCAACGACCCTATCGGGGCGCTCCTGGCGGTACTTGTCTTTGAAGTCATCCTCTTGGGCGGCGCCGAGGGCGGGGCCTCGGTAGTAGTCACGGGAGTACTGAAAGCCCTGGTTCTGGGAGGAGGGATCGGCGTGGCCGGAGCCGGAGTGATCGTGCTCCTGCTGAAACGCTATTACATTCCCGACTTCCTCCAGAATCCGGTGTCGCTAATGCTCGTGGTCGTCTGTTACGTCACATCGGAGGCGATCCAACCCGAGTCCGGTCTGCTGTCCGTCACCGTTATGGGCATGGCCCTGGCCAATCAACAGTTTGTATCGATAAGGCACATCCTCGAATTCAAAGAAAACCTCCGGGTCCTGTTGATAGCGAGTTTGTTCATAATACTGGCGGCGCGACTTCCGATCGAAGCTCCGGTGTTTTCTGATCCGAGAGGCTGGTTGTTCGTGGCAGCGCTGATTTTCGTGGTGCGGCCCCTGGCCGTAATCGGCGCCACATTCAAATCCTCTCTGACGTGGCGCGAACGGCTTTTTCTAATGTGGATAGCCCCGCGTGGAATCGTGGCGGCGGCGGTCGTATCGGTGTTTGCGATTCGCCTTTCTGAGGTGGGGATCGAAGGAGGGGAGACGCTTGTACCGCTAACGTTCCAGGTGATAGCAGCAACCGTGGCCGTGTATGGCCTTACCTCACCATTGGTGGCCCGCCTCCTGAAAGTAGCCTTGCCGAATCCCCAGGGTGTGCTCATCGCCGGGGCCCACGCCTGGGCGCGCGAAATCGGGCTGGCGTTGGAGGCTTCCCAATTCCCGGTAGTGCTGATCGATTCGAATTGGGCCAATGTGGATGAGGCCCGTAAAGCCGGACTCGACGCCCACTATGCAAACGTTCTTTCGGAGGACATAGTGGTGGATGTGCCAATGGACGGAATCGGCCGGTTTCTGGCCCTGACGCCCAACGACGAGGTCAACGCGCTGGCCGTGCTTCACTTTGTAGATGTGTTCGGCCGGGCCGAGGTCTACCAATTGGCGCCAACCGGCGGAGCATCCTCCGGCAACGGTCTGCCTCTGCATCTCCGAGGAAGATACTTGTTCGCCAAGGAGGCTACTTTCGGCTATGTGTCGAGGCTTCTCGAAGGCGGCGCTAGAGTCAAGGCCGTGCCCATGACAGAAGAGTTTGATCTCGAGGCGTTTACTTCGATGTACGGCAGCACGGCGTTGCCTTTGTTTGTTGTCTCAGGTTCGGGGAAGCTGGGAATCTGCACGGCCGCCCGGCTGGCGGAGCCAGATTCAGGCGATGTTCTGATTAGTATAGTCGATCCGGTGGAAGAGACGTCGAACGTCTGAAGGTGTGCCTGAATCTGCTACTGCTATATTGTTACCACGCTGTCGGCGGTCATCATCACTTCGGAAATTTCCTGCATATCGTTGATGCGACCAACCACGATCCTCTCCGTGATGCCAAAGTATGTACAGCAGGTGCCGCAGGCGATCAGATCAACTCCGGCCTCGAAGAGTCCGTTGAGGGCGTCAAGCACGGGGGAGCCTTCGGCCAGCAACTTCACTCCCGAATTGTAGAACAGGATAGCTTCCGGTTTGGTCTCAGCGGCCCAGAGTTTTCTGAGCAGTGGGCCCATAAGTTTGGCGCCAAGTTCCTCGTCCCCAACGCCCATGAATTCGCTGTTGATGATAACGGCTTTTCTCAAAACCTGACTCTCCTGTGCAAGTCAATCGTTGTATTGTCCGGCATGATACTGCAAGGCCGGCCGAATGCCAACAGAATACGATCTGTTGTGATGTTAAAAGGCAGATGTCCTAGGGACATTCAGACAAAGGCGTGAGAGTAAGGAACTGGTTGTCGATTAGCAGCGACAGGTCGGTGATGTCTATCAGACCGTTTGTATCCAGGTCTGCTTCGTTGAAACAGCAGAGCGGCGTCAGACTCAGAAACAGATTGTCCACCAGCACCTGAATGTCGGTGACATCGACGATATCCGACACGTCACAGTCAACGTTGCCCTGAAGGCCGGCACAGCAGTCGACGAAGACTTCGAAGCTGAACAGCCTCCCCGTAGCAGCTCCGGCAAGGTCCTCGAGGTGAGCCGTGAAGTCAATTGTCCCGATCGATGGGGGAGTGCCGGATAGGATGCCCTCGGGCGACAACGCCAGACCGGTACCGGCCAGGTCATTGTCACGATCGGACCAGGTGAAAGGAGCTGTTCCTCCTGAAGACAGAAGCTGCAGCTCTACGGCCACATCGCGCTCCGCGTCCGGGATGGCGACGGTGGTAATCACCGGCAGTTCATTGATCTGAAGAGCTAGGAGCCGCTCATCCGAGCCGGAGGCATTGTCCGTCACCGCAGCCGTGAACTCGATCGGGCCCGTGGCCAGGGGTACACCGGACAAAAGACCGGCGGAGGACAGCGTCAGTCCCGTTGCGGTGAGGTCACAGTGCAAGTCGGACCATGTGAAGGGCGCTGTCCCTCCGGCGGTTGTCAGTTGTTCTGAATACGGCTGCCCCACGGTCCAGTCCGGCAGGCTCGTGGAGTATATGGCGACGTCGCTGACGAGGGAGGGGAAGACGATCAGGTCGACCAGGGCCCGGTCATCGCCGGAGGTAGCACCCGCATCCTTCTCATATCGCCAGGCGAACGTGTGGCTGCCGGCGTCGATCGAGAATACCGCCTTGGTCCATGGCACCTCGCCTGACCACGCGTACTGTTGTTGACCATCAATGGAGAACTTCAGGAAGTCATAGTCAGCCTCGGAGGAGACTTTGTAGAAAAACGAAAGCTCACCGGGAGCAGCTACATCAACCGTGACGGACAATTCGGAGTACTGGCTGTGCGTAACGGCGCCGGACTTCGCAGCGTACGAGCCCTCGAACACGCTGGTTGATTGTGCGGTCCAGTTGACGGCTCCGCTGAGTTGCCAGGGGAATTCTGTGAAATCAGCCGTTTCGAAATCTTCGACCCATAGACCAATAGGGATCGAGAAAAGGATTGTATCCAGATAGCCACCGTCGGCTGTCACGACCAACTGGAACTCCGCGGTATGATTGAAGGGGCAGGTCGGGGAGACTGTGAATTCGTAGGCGCTGACCGACAGATTCAGACCGCCCAGCGCGGGCACCAGCGGAAAGGCTGATGTCCCTTCCGTGATAGTAATATATGAGTCGGTAGTCACCAGTTCGCCGCTGACTCCGTTCGCTTGAAGCAACCCGATGTTTTCTAAGGAGATGTGGCTGCTGACCGTGTCGCCGGCCTGAACTGCCTGTATCCCGTGATCGTCCAGAAGAAGGACCGGTGCGTTCGGAAGCGGTGTTAGAGCTACATCCACTACAGTTGACTGACGGTCGACAGCCGTGACCGCGTACACGGTGTCGGGGAAATATCCTTCGGCCGTGAACCGCAGATCATATGTGCCGGCCTCGATCATACGATGATAATCGCCGACATCGGGATCGGTCCAAACCTCGGAATTATCCAGGTCATGACCAAGAACTGTCACGGTGGCGAAAACCGGAAGCCCGGTGGAGGCATCGGTAACAAGCCCCCTGATGCCGTAAAGCCCGTTCTCGAGAAACTGGAGAAGCGAAACCCGATTGAAGACCCAATGCCCCGGAAGTTGCTCCTCCGGAAGGAGATGAGTGTTCGACAACTCGACTGTGATTTCCCGACCGCGCCGTTCGTAGATCATGTAATCCTGCCGTCCGCCGGTCACCCGATACCAGTCGTAGCCGTTGGAAACCCCGTCGTCGAAGTCGGTCATGTAAATGCCAAAGGAGTAGGACTGGACTGTGTCGGCGTACAAATGACAGATATTCTGATACCATGAGTCGTCAGCGTGGCGACGGAACCAGGTATCCCAGGGGTAGCAGACCACCTCGGCGCCGGCATGATGGTTGGCCGAAAGCGTGAAACTGTGCTCCTCGGCCAGAGACATCATCGCTACTGTCTCCGGCTGCCACAGGTTGCCGTCGGGATGGTTTCCAACGGCCGGGTCCGGGAAATTCCGGTTCAGGTCAACTCCGTTGGCGTTGGCGCGGGTAGCCCCGCTGACCGAACTGTTGCCGGTGCGATAGGTACCGTCGGGATTGGCCAGGGGGTTAATCCAGATTTCGGTGCTGTCAACCAGACGCGTAATCGCCGCATCGCTCCCATAAGCGACCAGCAGCGAGTCGATCATGCGCAGCAACAGGACATAGCCCACCGTCTCGTTTCCGTGCATCGTGCTGGTGTGCATCACCTCGGGCTCGTCTTCCTCGGTGCCGACATTGTCGGAGATCACGGCAAACAAGATCTCGCGGCCCTCAACGGTCGTTCCGGCCGAGACGATCTGGCAAAGACCCGGATAGTCCAGTTCGAATTGGCTCATCATCGCGGTGTAGGCACTGTACGTCGGGTAGGCGTCCCAGGCCTCGGCCGCGGTCGAAGCTGTGGCGGCCATCCGGGGAGAAATCTGTGTGCTGGGATGAGGGAGGAGCGTGTAATCGTAGCCAAGGGCTTCGAAGGCGTCCAGCTCCGAGTCGTTGGCAAAAGCGTGGATCGTAGTTCCCTGTACTCTGGCGATAGAGATGACACTGGTGAGCTGATTGAGTTCTTTCGGGGAGTCCACCGTGAACCTGATATAATGCTCCGTCGGTCCTGCGCCTCTGGCCGAAAGAGCCAGGATAACGAGGAGCAACAGCCCGAGAGTTGTCCTTCTTGCCAAAGACATGGTAGTACCTTAGATCGAACGTAGTGGCACCTCGCTTGAGGCGCTAAAGGCGAGCAGCTTGTGAGGAGTAGTCGGCTCAACTTCGAGCTAAATATAACCCGATTCGACTATCTGTCAACCAATTACGTGCGGCGAGATATCGCAACAAAATAGGGGGGACAGAAATCGGTTCTGTCCCCCCCTTCATTTTCGGACCAGAGCTATTTGTTTTGGAGGGCCTGTTCTTTGAGGGCCTCGACGCTGTCCGGAGCTTTCTCTCCACGGAACAATTTCCGCAATATCCGCACCACGAAATTGCTGATGTCATCGATCATGGTATACACCACCGGTACGACGACTAGCGTCAGCAGAGTAGAGGAGAGCATACCGCCGATGACCGCGCGCGCCATGGGCGCTCTCAATTCGGCACCGGGTCCCCACCCCAGGGCCAGCGGCAGCATCCCGAAAACGGTGGCGAAAGTAGTCATGAGGATCGGGCGGAGTCGGATCGGCCCCGCTTGGAGGACGGCTTCGGAGCGTCCCATACCGGCAGCCCGCCTCTGCTTGACGAAGTCAATCAACAGAATAGCGTTTTTCGTTACAAGCCCCATCAGCATGACGATCCCAATCAGGGTCATGATGTTGATTGATGATCCCCAGACCCAGAGTCCCATGATAGCGCCGATCAGCGACAGCGGCAGCGACAACATGATCGAAAAAGGATCGGAGAAAGATTCATATTGTGACGCCAAAAGCAGGTAGATGAAAATCACGGCCAGGAAAAGAGCTTTGAGGATATTCACGAAGGACTCGACCATGATTTCCTGGTCCCCAACCGGTCCTATAGAATAGCCGGGCGGAAGCTTGAGCGTGCTGTCGATGCGAGCGGTGGCGTCGTTGGAGATCGTTCCCGCGAAATATCCATAGGCCGGATTGGCGTTGACGCGCACCTCGGGCTGGCGATCGTAGCGGGAGTACTCGCCGATCGAGGTCGCCTTTTCGAATTGTGCGACCCGGTCGATAGGCACCAGGAAGGTTTTTATGCCGATAATCTCCTTGGAACTGGCGACCATTATGCGACCAACAGCCTCCTCGGAATCACGAAACTTCTCATCCAGCCGGATGCGGACGTCATAATCCTGGTCGCCTTCCTTGTACTGGGAGACAACCTCGCCCTCAACGAGTGATCGGATCGTCTGTGAGATAGAGTAAACGTTCAATCCCAGGTCATCGGCCTTCTGCCGGTCGACACTGATCTGCATCTCCGGTTTGCCTTCTTCGAGGCTGTTATCAATATCTATAGTACCGGGGGTCTCTCTGATAATCGTTTGTACGCGGTGGGCCAGACGGGTCAATTCCTCGCGGTCTTCACCGCGTATTGAGAATTCAACCGGCTTGGAGGAGCCGCCTTCGGCCGGCTGCAGGGCCACTGAAGTTTTTATGCCTGGAACGCCGCCTATGAGCGTCCTGACCTCTTCGACCAGTTCCTGAGCGGATCTTTCGCGCTCCAGGGCGTCGGTCAAAACCACGAGCAGCAGGCCCTCGGTAACCGGCGAGTTGGAGCCGCCGATAGTCACGAAAAATCCCGCCACTTCTTCCAGCGGACCAAGAGCCTCTTCCAGTTGCGCAAACCTCTCCGACGTATCCTCGAGAGTCGTGCCCGGCGGCGTGTACCCGCTGATATACAGCTTGCCCTGGTCGGTAGAAGCCTGGAATTCGAATCCAATCTGACCGGAAAATAGAATTGCAAAAGCACCTGCAAAGGCGAATACTGCGACAAGTACCACCAACCAGCGGTGACGCAGGGAGAAGCGAAGTATGTTGGAGTAGACAGGTTTGATGCTGTCAAACGCCCGGTTCCAAAGGTTTAGCGGTCTTCTGATTGTCAGCCAGAACTTCCACGGACCGGTGGCTCGATTGGGGTCAAGTGATTCGGCGTCTTCACGCGGCATCTGGAAGCGAGCGGCCAGCATGGGGACCAGTGAGAAAGCCACGAAGAGAGAAATAAGCACCGCGAAAGCCACCGTCATGCCGAACTCGTAGAAGAACTTTCCGACAATGCCTTCCATAAACGCCACCGGCAGGAATACGACCATGATCGCGAAAGTCGTGGCTGCCACTGCGAGGCCGATCTCCTTAGTGCCGGAAAACGCTGCCTGGAACGGCGTCATGCCTTCCTGTATTTTTCGATAGATATTCTCCACCACTACGATGGAGTCATCTATGAGAATTCCGACAGCCAGCGACAGCCCGAGCAGGGTCATGAAGTTGATCGTGAATCCGAGAAACTCCATGATCGTGAAGGTGGCGATAATTGAAATCGGAATAGACAGGCTGGTGATAAAAGTAGGCCTGATATCCAGCAGGAAAAGGAAGATAACAAGGACGGCCAGAAGGGTACCGAACCAGATGTTGAAAATGATCTCGTCGATCGAGTCGTTGATCCAGGTGGAATTGTCGTTTACAACCGTGATTTCTATATCAGGGGGAACTTCGTCCTGGAGTTCAGCCAGTTCAGCTTTGACGCCGTCGGCGAGGTCAACAATGTTCGCACCCGACTGATTGATTATCCGCAAGGCCACGGCAGACTCGCCGTTGTAGCGGGACAGAGAGCGTTGCTCCACGATAGTATCGCGAACGGCAGCTATATCGGAGAGATACACCGGTGTGCCGTTGTGGTTCTTGACAACCAGGGCGTTGAACTGATCCACGGAAGTCAGTTTCCCTTTGACTCTAACGACGTACTCCCGCGCCGATTCATCCACGCGCCCGCCCGGGATTTCCAGGTTGGAAGTCATCACGGCGCCGCGGATGTCCTCCACGGAGACCTGATAGCTTTCCATACGATGTGGGTTGAGCGCAATGAGTATTTCGCGTTCTTTGCCGCCGATCAGGTTCACCGATCCAACGCCGGTAACAGCTTCGAGCCGCGGTTTGATACGATCTTTCGTAAGTTCCGTAATCTCCCGTTGGGTCCGGCTGCCGGCCACGGTGATCTCCATCACGCCCTGGCTTTCCATGTCGAACTGGCTGATGACGGGTTCTTCGATGTCATCGGGCAGCTCGGCCCTGATGCCGGCCACCTTCTCACGAACGTCCTGGGAGGCCACAGCGCTCTCTACGTCGAGATCAAACTCGACGAACGTATAGGTGAACCCCTCCTGGGCCTTGGAGTTGATGTGCCGGATCCCCGATATCTGGTTGACAGCCTCTTCAACCTTCTTGGTGATTTCCGTCTCGATAGTCTCGGCCGAGGCTCCCGGATACACTGTCTGGACCACCACGAAGGGGAAATCTACTTTCGGCCAGAGCTCAACCGACAGGCCGAAGAATGAGAAGGCACCGAGCACCAGCAGGGCGCCGATCATCATAGTAGCGAAAACCGGTCGCTTGATTGATATGTCAGAAATCTTCATGTTATTACTCGTCGAGAGATGTTACATTGACGTTGATACCATCGTCGAGATAGTCCTGTCCCAGAACGACCAACGTATCTCCAGCGGAGAGCCCCGAGGTTACCACCACCTCGCCTGAAAGATCGGCCCCCAATGTGACTTCACGTTTATCAGCCCGGCCTTCCTTCACGACGAAGATGGTTTCTTTGCCGTCGAGCGTTAGCACGGCCTTTCTCGGGATAGACACAACCGATTCCAGGCGTTCCCGGACGAACTCTACGCGGACGAACATGCCCGGTCGGAAGAGCCCGGAGCTATTGTCAAAAAGCGCTTCCACTTCGAAACTCCGCGTTACCGGATCGGCTGAGCCGGCTATCGCAACCACCTGGCCCGCGAGTTTCCCGTCCACGGCATCGGACAGAACGTTCACTTCTGAGCCGGCGGTGAAGCTTTCGATTTCATCGGAATTGACGCCGAATTTCACGCGCAGGCGATCGGTGGTAGCAACGGTGGCCAGCTCTTGGCCAACATAGACCAGATCGCCGGGGGAGACCTCCATGGAGGTCACCACGCCCGCTATGGGGGAGGGAACCTCGACCATTTTGGCCACAGCCTCAAAAGCTGCTTTGTTGACTTCGTACTCCGTGCGGGCGGCATCGTGCTCCGTTTCGGACACGGCGCCCTCTTTATAGAGGAAGGCCATTTTGTTGAAGTTCTTTTCGGCGTTGAGAAAGACCGATTGGGCCTGGGTGTACTGTGAGCTGGCGCCGTAACGGTCCAGTGTGAGAACAACCTGATCGGCCTTCACCTGCTGGCCTTCCGCTACCAGAACTTCATCCACGGCCTCGGCCAATCGCGAGTAGACGACTGTTTGTTGTTTGCCCTCAAGCGTGCCGGTGTAGATTCTGGTCACAGTTTGATCGGACCTTTCCACGACAACGGCGTTGACGGCGATTACTCGCTCGCCGATCGTTTCTTCCTGCGCCTGCTCGCCGCAGGCTGCGAACAATTGAAGAGCCGACAGGGCGGCTACAGTGACTATCAAGTGCGTTTTCTTGTACATTGTTCTCTCTATAGTTTATCCAGGTCCATTGTCGTAGCTTTTTTCAGGCCGGCTTTAGCCTGACGGAAGGAAAACAGGGCTTCGGCCAGAATCCTTCGGGCATCTCTCAGGGCTGTTTCGGCCGAGAGAACTTCGAGCTGGGTTCCGATTCCAGACTCATAGCGAAGGTTGGCGATTTCCATGCCTTTTTCCGCCTGGGCGATAGTATTGCCCTGTATGTCCAGGGCCTCCTTGGCCTGCATGATTCGATCGTAGGCCTCCTCGACCTCCAGTTTTATGTCATCAACGGTTTGTGATCGAGCCAGCCGAGCCTGGCTGTGATCAGACACAGCCTGGGTGACAGCTCCCCTGGTTTGGCCGCCTCTGAATATCGGAATCGAGAGGTTCAATCCAGCCGTCCAGGAGCGGCTCTGATTCTCTTTCAGAGTGATGGCATCCGATTGAGCCGACCAACTGTAGTCCATGACCGCCGACAGCGAAGGGAAATAGTCCGCCCGTGCCACGCGGATGGCCTTTCGTGTAATTTCGGAGAAGTAGTCCGCCTGGCGCATCTCCGGGCGCTGGGCCAGCGCTGCTGAAGTGAGGGCGCTGAGCGATGGGAGCCTGACCAGAGAAGTGTCTCCGGCTTCCTCCACTACTATAAGGGGCTCGTCAAGATCTATCCCCAGGAACGATTTTAGGCGTTTTTCGGAAAGCCTCTGATCCGACTCCGCCTGGAGGATTTGCGGCCTCAGGTTCGACTGTTCCACCCGAGCCCGGAGAAGTTCGTATTCCGAAACCATGCCTTGCGCGTATTTCTTTTCGATAACATCCAGGCTATAGCTGTTGGCCTCGAAAGACTTTTCGAGCACATCCAGCCGGGCTTGGGCGAGCATGACAGAGTAGAAAAGGACCTCGGCCTGGTAGATAACGTTGGCCTCCACCGTACCGGCAACCTGCTCTGAATAATTGCGGTAGTCCTTCGCGATGGACAGCGCCGTGAACACCTTACCACCCTGCCAGATCGACTGAACTGCCGAGAGCGAGGCCCCAAAGGTGTTTTTGAATCCGAATTTGAACTCCGCCGTTTCGTCGTCAATCGTGACGAAAGAGGACGGAACCGAGAAATTTCGGCTGTAGTTACCGTTTACGGTTACGGTCGGCAAAGCCCCCGAACGCGCCTTGGTCACGTCCGCTCTGGCTTTCGTGATATCTTCCTGAGCCGTAAGATAGGTGCGGTTAAATCCGAGGGCCCGCAGACGAGCCTCGACAACGGTCAGCGAGGTCTCGCTCCTCACGGAAGAAGAGGAGAGGATTAGAAGGGCAAGAAGGGACAGGCGGCGGGCCGCCCGCCAAAAGGACTCCCGCACTTCCGGTGATTTGCTTCGTCTCATTGTATCCTCATGTCCCGGTTGAAGTCGATTTGAGGGCCTTCATACACCGGGAAAACAGTTGTAATTGCATTTTGACGTCAACCGACCGGGGGTTGACACATTTGCGGCTGGCGACGCCGTCGTAGAAGGAGAACGCAAATATAGCCAGCGCCCGCCGCTCCTTTCTGGTCCGACCGTACGATTTGTCTATGCACTCGGCCAGCCGGTCGGCGGACTCCAAATGTTTCTTTTCCAGCGTCTCCATAATACGGGGTATCCGAATTGCCTGGACCCAGATGTCTAACAAATTGCGAAACTCAGCCAGGTCCTCTGACTTGTGCGTGTTCAGGAGAGTCTCCAGAATGTCCGTGGGGCTTATGTTCCGGCGTGACATAAGGGGCTCCATCGCCTTCTGATAGTGTTCGCCCAGCGAATCCACAATCGCAAAAAGGATGTCCTCTTTGCTCTCGAAATGATGGTAGAGAGCGCCTTTGGTGAGCTTCGCCCTGCGGGCTATCTCGTCGGTGGTCGTCCCCCGAAAGCCCTTCTTCACGAAGAGCTTGCGAGCGGCGGTCAAGAGCTGGGCGCGCCTCTTCTCGGGCGGGAGCTTGGGGCTCTGTTTTATCTTTGGCATATGGGTCGGGTCCTTTATACCTACCGGGAAGTATGTAAATAAAATACCTACCGGCCGGTATCTATTGTATCGGTTTTCTACGCTGAGTCAACACAATAGTTTCATTGAACAGGAGATTCCAGGCGATATTCCGGAATCTCCTGTTTAGTCTTACACAGGGAAATCTGAAGAAGGGGGCTTTTGTCCTAGTTGGCGAGCACCATTCGATAGCGGGCCTTGTTGGCCTTGATTCTCTCCATGGCCTCGTTCACCTGGCTCATGGGGATGGTCTCCGTCTGCGCCTGGATGCCGTGGCGGGCGGCGAAATCAAGCATTTCGCGGATAGTTGCCCGACTACCTATCGGGCTGCCGCTTATAGCCTTACGTCCCATAATAAGGGCCATCGGGTGGACCGCAATTGGGTTTGGTGTTACGCCTACAACACAGAGCATGCCGTTGGGGCGAAGGACACCCATGTAGGCGTTCCAGTCCAGGTCGGCGTTGACGGTAGATAGAAGAAAGTCGATCGAGCCGGCGGCTTTATCAAGAGCTGCTTCGTCGGAAGTATCCACAAAGTGATGGGCACCAAGGATAATGGCTTCCTCGGCTTTTGCCTTCGAAGTCGAGAAGGCGGTGACCTCACAGCCAAACGCGTTGGCAAACTGGAGGGCCAGATGACCCAAACCGCCGATACCGATAACGCCCACGCGGCTGGAGGGGCGAACGCCGAAATGTTTGAAGGGTGAATAGACGGTTATGCCAGCGCACATGAGCGGGGCGGCGGTCTCCGATTCCAAGCCATCCGGCAGCACGAACGCAAACCGGCTGTCCACGCGAACACGGTCGGCAAAACCACCGTAGTGGCCTACGCAGGTGGCCTGGCTTTCGGCGCAGAGGTTGTCTTCGCCGCTGACGCACTGGTCGCAGACCAGGCAGGCTCCGCACTGCCAGCCAACAGCCACCCGGGTGCCCGGTTCCAGCCCGGATACGGCCGAACCGGTTTCTACGACGGTGCCTACAATCTCATGACCGGGGAGAAGTGGATATTCGCTGATGCCCCAGTCGTTGTTTACCAGATGGATATCGCTGTGGCAGATTCCACAATGGGTGATTTCAATCTCGACGTCGTCCGGTCCAAGAGGGGTGGGATCGTATTTGAACGGCTCCAGTTTCCCTCCGGCCTTGGTAGCTGCAAACCCTGAGAACTGCATTTTGTGCCTCTTTCTCTCGCGTTTCCTTTGTAGGTTGGTGATGCTCGGAGTCAAGCCCCTGCGATATCCAGTTGAACCAGAGTTTAGAGCGAAAGTTCCGCCGAGGCAAGGCTCCAGGGATGCATAAGAACCCGACAGCCGGCAGAGGGCTGTCGGGATAAGAGAAGCAGTCACGGGCCAGCGTGTGCCCGATCAGGGACAGGGGGGAAGAGGGGTCAGATCAATAAACTGATTATCTATTAGAATCTGAATGTCCGTTATGTCGATCACGCTGCTGAAGTCGAGGTCGCCTTCATCGTCGCATTCCAACGGTGTCAGGGTTAGAAACTGATTGTCTATGAGCATTTGCACATCCGATATGTCGACGATTCCCGACTGGTCCAAATCACCTACTGTTGGCGGCAGACAGCAGCCCTCACACACATCGCCAACGTCGTCGCCGTTCAGATCGACCTGATCCGGATTATACACCAGAGGGCAATTGTCACAAGAGTCGCCGACTCCGTCGGCGTCACCGTCGCCTTGTAGAGGATCAAAAGCGAGAGGGCAAATGTCGCAGCTATCCGGCAAGCCGTCGGAGTCGAAATCCTCGCCGTCGACGAAGCCGGGACAGAGGTCACAGAGATCGCCCACGCCGTCGCCGTCGGTATCGGCCTGGTCGGGATTGTCGGTCTCATCGCAGTTGTCACAGGCATCGCCGAACTGGTCGCCGTCGCTGTTATCCTGGGTTCGGTTGAACACGTCGGGGCAGTTATCCTCGGCATCCGGGATGTTGTCGCTGTCGCCGTCGTGGTAGTTCTCCCAGGGTATGAAGTCAACGTAGTTTTCGCCGAACACGGGAACGGCCAGGATCTTGTCCCGGACGTTAAACTTCAGCCCGGCCGGCTGATTGTAGCCCACAGAGACTTTTTTCACCAGGGAGCTGAAGGTAGAGTCGTACATCCAGACAGCGCCGCCGTTATTGGCGGAGGCTACATACGTGTTGCCTTCGTGATCGCGCGTTATGCCGTCCAGGAGGCCGTCGGTAGCGGTCACGACAATGGAAGTGGTGGAGTCATCCAGGTCGATAGCCCGGATTGGCGCGTTGTCTTCGTAAGAGACGACGAGAATGCGATTGTGAGCACCGTCGTATACGCAGGCCTGCGTGTGACCCGGCAAACCGGAGGCAAAGATGGAGTAGGTCAGATCGCTGATTTTCACTTTGATGATTCGTCCGCCGGTATCGACCACATACAGATACTCGGAGCCGTCGCTGGCAATGCCGTCGAAATTTGCCAGCACCGGCGGTGTAACGGAACTGTGCTCCACTCCCGAGGTCAGATCGAGCCCCTTAATGGCACCACCGGTGGTTACCCAGAGGGTCGAACCGCAGATGTGAAGGCCGTACGAGTGACTGTAAGCGTCTTTGAAGACGGAGTCCACGCCGTTGGTGTCGATAGCGATTATGTCTCCGGTTGTGTAAGAAGTCACCAGCCAGCGGTTGTTGATGGTGTCGAACTCGACACTTTCCGCGCCAGGTATCACCGGCTGGGCCAGGGCCGGGAGATATCCGACCAGCAGGAGCAGGCAGACGTGTAGACAGGCTCTTATGAGCATTTAAATTCCCTCCTATGAGAAAGTTAATTCCGATTGCTTACAGTTAGTGGTGCGCCGGGCCCTGCTTTCTTGCAGATGGATCTCGTGTTTTCGTGGGGCGGTGCGCGGAACAGCGTTTCGGCCAACTTTCCTTTCGAATTGTCCAAAAACGTCTATATTAGAAGCATATGCCTGCGCTAATTGAGACACCTTTATGAGCATCAACCGACTCCACCGGCTCAGCCAGGACGGCGGTAAGGAGTCAGCCGAGCAGCTTTTCCAATCTCTTACTGCAAGATTTAGAGTGTTCGTGCGCCAGAGAGTATGGAACGAAGCCGACGCCGATGAAATCGTGCAGGAGGCCTTGGTGACCATCTGCCGAGAATATCGAAAAACGGAATTCGAGACCAGCTTTGCCGCCTGGGCCTACAAGGTTCTGGACAACCGGATCCTGGCGTTTGTCAGCAAACGCAAGCGTCGATCAGAACGGGAAGTGCCGGCCGGTGAGCCGTCCGACATCCAGGCAACGATGACTCAAGTGGACCGGCCGCAACTAAAAGCAAAGCTACTGTCCTGTCTGAGAAAAGTGGGGCGCGTCAACAGAAGATACGTGCGCGTACTCAACTTCTGTTACCAGGGCTACAAAACGGCGGAGATTTGTCGCCGTATGGATGTGAAACCCAACACCCTGTACTCGCTTCTTTCGCGAGCCCGGAGGATGTTGGAGACATGTCTCGATAAGGGAGACATCAAGTAATGAGCCAGTGTATCGACACCAAATACGAAACGATGATCCACGCTTATGAGTTGGGGGTCTTGTCTGAGAAAGACCGTGAGGCGTTTGAACTGCACCTGCTCGAATGCGAATCCTGTTTCGAGGCTGTACGCGGGTTCGAGGATTCTTCCCGACTTCTCAGGTCCGACGCCGACGTGCGCAGCTCGGTAGAAGAGATTCTTGATGAAGGTTCCTCTCTGCCGTCGCGCCAAGAGGGTTCTGGTGAGAGATCCAGCGTCTGGATGCCTCGCTGGGTACCGGTGGCGGTGATAGCCGCTGCAGCTGTACTCCTCATCGTCCTGAAGCCGTGGCACATTGAAATTCATCCGACCGACGACGCCGTGGCGTCGGGTAACCGTCTGGCCGTCGTGCCTTTCGAGAATCTGGTAGAGCCGGAGGACCGTCAGCAGTTGGGACGCATTGTTGCTCGCCTGCTGGTTAGCGATCTGGCCGAGTCGGAGTTCGTCGATGTTGTGTCGTCGCAGCACCTGGCCGATGTCTCCCGTCTCGTTAGTCTGGAGAACGAATCGATCGACAGCGTCGAGCTGCGAGACAGAGTCTTGCGTAAGGTGGACGCGCGCTGGCGAGTGACCGGGAGCATCGTTCAATTGGAGCCCTGCCCGATTCTGGTGGCGGATCTTTTCGACATCCGCACCGACTCGCTCCTGGCCTCGAAAACCATAGCCTGTGAATCCGGACAAGATGTGTTTGCCATCGTAGATATGCTGACGCGGGAAGTCCGGGGCAATCTGCCGTTGCCGATTTCAGCGGCCGGCGAGTACGATCCCAGGGTAGCTGAAGTTACGACCCATTCACCCGAGGCTTACCGGCACTACCTTGAGGGGCTGGACGCCTATTCCCGGATGTATCTCGATGAGGCCAGGATTCACTTTCGAAGGGCGCTGGAGTTTGATTCCACGTTCGCCATGGCGCATTTCAGATACACGCTCTGTTTGCCGACCTCGCAAAGGCCCGAGGCTATAGCTCGGGCGGTCAGGCATTCGGAGGGAATCAGCAAGCGAGAGAGGCTTCTGATCGAGGCGCTGAACGCCAGTGTTGGAGGTGACTATGATCTGTATATCGAGAAGTTGCGGACGATATCCGAAGAGTATCCGGACGAAAAAGAAGTTGTCTACTGGCTGGGGACCTATCATTTCAGCCTGGCCAAATACGAAGAGGCCGTGTCCTACCTCAGGCGGGCGGTTGATATTGACCCCCTCTACAAGAACCCGTACAATCTCCTGGCTTATGCCTACGGCCGTTCCGGCGATTCGATCAATTCCATCTGGGCCATCAATCGATATATCGAACTGGCCCCGGGGGAGGCGAATCCCTACGACTCGCGGGGCGATCTGTATCTTCTCAGCGGCAACGCCGAGGAAGCTCTGGAATCGTTTCAGAAGGCGGTGGAAATACGTCGGGACTTCGCCGATTATTCCCCGTTAACGAAGATAGGACGATTGCACCTGCTTGCGGGTCGCTTCGATGAAGCCCGGGCCATCTTCCAGGAATTGGCCGGGGCCGAAAGCGAAGGTGCCCGGGCTCGCGGCCGTTTTATGCTCGCCTACGTTCCTCTGCGGCAGGGACAGTTCACCCGAGCGCTGGAAATCCTGGACCGAGCCATTACGGCCGACGAAATGGAGCACGCCCGCGAGCTGTATCCCACCAATCACCTCCACAAGGCTCTGGTATATCAACAGACCGGCAGACCGGACTCGGCTGTTCGTGAAATGGAGCAACACAATCGGATATATGCAGAAGTGCACCAGGATACGACACCACCGAACGTCCATGTGTATGCGCAAGTGCTGGCCGAAAGCGGACAGCCGGACAGGGCCAGGTCAGTGGCCGAAGCTGCGCGACAAACGCTCGAGGCCGACGGCGACAACCTGACTCCGTACTGGACGGCCTTGGGAGCGATCGAGATTGTCCGGGGCGATCCTGAACAGGCGGCGGTGAACCTGGAACGGGCTTCGCAAATGAGCGATTATTCGGTTGCCGTGAACTATCTTCTGGGACGAGCCTACCTTGAGGACGGGCGACCCGGTGATGCTGCGAGAATTTTCGAAAGTTTACATTCGTATTTCGGGGACGGACGCACTTTCTGGGGAACCTGGGACGTCAATTCTCACTACTACCTTTCTCTTGCCTACGAAAAACTCGGCCGAACGCCCGAGGCAATAGAGCAGTTGGAGCGGTTTCTGAGTTTCTGGCAGGACTCTGATCACGATCTGGCCGAGGTTCGCGATGCTACTGAGCGGCTGACCCGTCTCAAGTCGTCGGGGTAACAACACTTGCGGAGCCAAAGCGAGTCGGCCGCATTATGGATTCACCGATCCGGAGAAACCTGCTATGATGTCGCTCGGGAAACGGATACAAGCCATTCCTCGTCAGCGTCTCGGTTTTTGAGATAGACTTCTGGCGTCAATCACAATGCCTTCGATTGCAGTAGGTTAGGGATTGCCGACAGGCCGAGATCGCGAGGCAGACAAACCCCATATCTCTCTTGTATCATCACCTGTTGCTCGTGTTGAGCAAATCTATTAAACTAACCGGAATTGGATTTTGAGGACCTTAGATGTCGACAGTCGCAAAGCCTGCATTAAGAGAAGCCCTTCGGGAGAGAATTCTGGTTCTCGACGGTGCTATGGGGACCATGATCCAGTCCTACGGCCTTGGGGAGGAGGACTTTCGGGGAAGCCGCTTCGCGGATCACTCCTGCGACCTTCAGGGCGACAACGACCTCCTGTCGTTGACTCGCCCGGATGTTATCGAGGCTATCCATCGAGCCTATCTTGAGGCCGGGGCCGACATCATCTCGACCAACACGTTTAACGCCAACGCCGTTTCGCAGACGGACTACAAGACCGAGGCTTTGGCCCGTGAAATGAACGTTGAATCCGCTCGGCTGGCGCGACGGGCGGCCGACGCCTTAACTCTCGAGACTCCAGACAGGCCCCGGTACGTAGCGGGCGTGCTGGGGCCGACCAATCGTACTTGCTCAATATCGCCGGATGTCGAACGCCCAGGATTCCGCAACGCCTGCTTCGACGACATGTGCAGCGCCTACAGGGAGCAGGCCGAAGGGCTTATTGAGGGCGGCGCCGATATTCTGATGGTCGAAACGGTTTTCGATACGCTCAACGCCAAGGCCGGACTGTACGCGATTCTGGATCTGCTCCGCCAGGAGGAACTGGATATTCCGATCTGGATTTCGGGGACCATTACGGATGCCAGCGGCCGCACTCTTTCCGGCCAGACCACCGAAGCGTTCTGGACTTCGGTGCGCCACGCCGATCCGGTATGCATCGGTCTGAACTGCGCTCTGGGAGCTGAGACGCTGCGTCCCTATCTGGAAGACCTGGCTCGATTGTCAGATACGCCGGTATCGGTCCACCCCAACGCCGGTCTTCCGAATGAATTTGGGCAGTACGACGATACACCCGAGCACATGGCCGCCCTGCTGGGTGATTTTGCCCGCAGCGGCCTGGTGAACGTAGTGGGCGGCTGTTGCGGTTCAACTCCCGACCACATACGGGCGATGGTCGCAGCTGTCGAAAGCGTTGCCCCTCGCAAGCCTGTGAAGACAGAGCCATATAGTCGGTTGAGCGGTTTGGAGCCGCTGACGGTTCGTCCCGACTCCTTGTTTGTATACGTCGGCGAGCGCACCAACGTGGCCGGTTCGGCCAGGTTCGCTCGTCTCATCAAGGACCGGGAGTACGAGGAGGCCCTCGAAGTTGCCCGTCAGCAGGTCGCCAGCGGCGCCCAGATAATTGACGTCAACATGGACGAGGCTTTGCTCGATTCACAGGAGGCTATGGTCGAGTTCCTGAACCTGTTGGCCTCGGACCCCGACATCTGCCGCGTACCGGTTATGATCGATTCGTCCCGTTGGGAGGTGATCGAAGCCGGGTTGAAGTGTCTTCAGGGAAAGGGGATCGTAAACTCGATCAGCCTCAAGGACGGCGAGGCCGATTTCAAGGACAAGGCGACCCGAATCCACATGTATGGCGCGGCGGTGATTGTCATGGCCTTTGACGAAGAAGGACAGGCCGACACGTTGAACCGAAAAGTCTCGATCTGTGAACGGGCCTACAAAATCCTGGTAGAGGACGTCGGACTGCCCCCACAGAACATAGTATTCGATCCCAATATTTTTGCTGTCGGTACCGGACTCGACGAGCACGCCAACTATGCTGTCGATTATATCGAAGCCTGCCGGGCAATCAAGGCTCAACTGCCGCACGCACTGGTGAGCGGAGGGGTCAGCAATCTGTCGTTTGCTTTCAGAGGCAACAACCGAGTTCGCGAGGCTATGCACTCGGTCTTTCTCTACCACGCCGTCGCCGCCGGCATGGATATGGGGATTGTCAACGCCGGACAGCTGGCCGTCTACGATGAACTCCCCG
The DNA here is from genome assembly GCA_024230675.1 of bacterium. GTDB lineage: Bacteria > Zixibacteria > MSB-5A5 > GN15 > FEB-12 > JAAERE01. The sequence continues at coordinate 19,651 of JAAERE010000083.1, forward strand.
AGGACCTTCGCACGGCCGCCGAGGACGTGATACTCAATCGTGATCCCGATGCCACCTCACGCTTGACAGAACTGGCCGCGGTGACGAATAAGGGCGGCAAGGGGGAGACCGTCGCCGATGCCTGGCGAGGGGAGTCGGTCGAGGAGAGATTGTCGCACGCCCTGGTAAACGGAATTACGAAGCATATCGAAAGCGACACACTGGAGATGCTGGCAAAAGCCGGCAACCCTCTTCAGGTTATCGAAGGTCCGCTGATGGACGGAATGAATGTGGTCGGGGAGCTCTTCGGCGCGGGCAAGATGTTCCTGCCTCAGGTTGTCCGAAGCGCTCGGGTTATGAAAAAGGCGGTAGGCGTATTGCTCCCCTATCTGGACGAAGAGAGGACAGAGAAGGCCTTGAAGGGGCGGGGAAAGGTCCTTCTCGCTACGGTCAAGGGCGATGTCCACGACATCGGCAAAAATATCGTCGGCGTGGTCCTGGGCTGCAACAATTACCAGATCATTGATCTGGGCGTTTCGGTGGCGATCGACGATATTCTGGCGGCGGCTCAGAAGAAAGATGTCGACATCATTGGCCTCAGCGGACTCATCACACCCTCGCTTGACGAGATGGCACGGGCGGCAGGAGAGATGGAACGTAGGGGTTTCAAAACTCCTCTGATCATCGGAGGTGCCACAACCTCGAGAGTCCACACGGCGGTCAAGGTTGAGCCGGCTTATCGCAGTAGCACTGTGCACGTTGTCGATGCCTCCCGGGCGGTGCAAGTGGTCAGCAATCTACTGAGCGACGAGAAACGCCCCGCCTATATCGAGGCCGTTCGCCGGGACTACGCCGTTGTTCGCGACCAGCATGAGCGTCGCCAGGCCGAGCGGACGATCGTGTCTATCGACGAGGCCCGCAATCTTGGGCGGAAGGTCTCTTTCGACGGCTACCGTCCTGAGGCCCCTCGAGGTCCGGGGATTACCGAGTTTTCGGACTGCCCGCTGGAAGAATTGGTCCCCTGCATAGACTGGACACCGTTTTTTGCAGCCTGGGAGCTGCCCGGTCGTTACCCTGCCATTCTTGAGTACAAACACTTGGGTGACCAGCCGGCCCGGCTGTTTGAGGATGCCCAGGAGATGTTGGGGCGTATCTGTGATGAAAAGCTGCTGGCCGCCCGTGCGATTGTCGGACTAGTACCGGCCAATTCTGTGGGGGACGACATTGAGGTGTACGCCGATGCCGACCGCTCGCAAACGGCCGCGATCTTCCGCTTTCTCCGACAGCAGCGGGACCGGGGGAACGGCCGAGGGTTCGCCTGTCTGGCCGATTTTGTCGCCAGTCGCGAATCCGGAATCGAGGATTACCTGGGATTGTTTGCTGTATCCGCTGGTTTTGGCGCCCGCAAGGCCGCCGACGAATTCTCTCGCCTCAACGACGATTACGGCAGTATCATGCTAAAAACACTGGCGGATCGGTTGGCTGAGGCTCTCGCAGAGAGGCTACATCAGCGAGTGCGGACCGACCTTTGGGGCTACGATCCTCAAGAGAGCCTTGACAACGAACACCTGATTGCTGAGAAGTACCGAGGCATTCGTCCGGCGCCAGGATATCCGGCCTGCCCTGACCATACTGAAAAGCGCACTCTATTTGGTCTGCTGGGTGTGAAAGAGCGAATTGGCGTTAGTCTGACCGAGAGCTGCGTAATGGAACCGGCCGCCTCGGTGAGCGGCTTCTATTTTGCGCATCCGGATTCGCGATATTTCAGCGTTGGGCGGATTGGGAAAGACCAGATTGCCGACTACGCCCGCCGCAAGGATATGCCAATAGCCGAGATTGAACGCTGGCTTTCGCCCAATCTAGCCTACGAGCCGCTGCCTGAGGCAGACTCGTCTGAAACAACAAGTAAAGGATAGAGATTTGTACGTACTGGAACACCTGGATCAAGCCCAGAAGCCGTTGTTCAGCTATGAGATCATCCCGCCGCCGAGGGGCAAGAGCGCCCGTGACATCCTCGATGTAGTCGAGCAAATATGCTCGCTTGATCCGCCGTTTATCGACGTTACCAGCCACTCGGCGGAAGCCCGTTACGAGGAGTTGGGCGACGGTACGGTTCGTCGACGGGTTCGTCGAAAACGCCCAGGGACTATCAGCATCTGCGGCATTATCCAGAATCGGTACAATATCGATACCGTGCCACACCTGCTCTGTCGTGGGTTCACGCGGGAAGAGACCGAGGATGTGATGATCGAGCTGAACTACCTCGGCATTCACAACGTGCTGGCTATTCGCGGCGATGAAACCAACTATCGTCGCACGCTGGATTCTTCCCGTTCTACCAACGAATATGCGGTCGATCTGGTCGGACAGCTGGGTAACCTTCAAAAAGGAAAATATCTGGAGGACATCGCCAATTCCGAACCAATCAACATGTGCATCGGCGTTGGTGGCTATCCGGAGAAGCACAACGAGTCGCCCAACCTGAAATCAGACATCCGGCATCTGAAGGACAAAATTGAGGCCGGCGCAGATTATGTGGTCACCCAGATGTTTTTTGACAATGCGTATTATGTCAAATTCATCAAGGAGTGTCGTCAAGCCGAGCTGTCGGTGCCGATTATCCCCGGAATCAAGGTGATAAACAGCGTACGGCAGCTTACCAGCCTGCCCAAGAACTTCCACGTTACGATTCCGGACCAGCTAGTGGACGAGATAGAATCAAATCCCAAACACGTCCGCGAGATAGGCGAAAACTGGGCTGTCGCACAGTGCGGAGACCTGCTGAATTGCGGCGCACGCTGCGTTCATTTCTACATAATGAACGATGCCGGGGCAGTAACTCGTGTGATAAAGCGTTTGTGACCCTTACTCCGCACAGTTCGCATGTCGCTATGGCACAAGCGATTGAGCGTGCGATCGAAAATTAGAGCAACTTTGGTCGCCTTTTCTGTAAAATGAGTTGACAGGAGGAGGTCGATTCGTTATCTCCTCCGACGTACTTACCTATCTGACTCGGATGGTCCAACATACAGGGGGGAATCAACGGCAGTGGAAGGCCGGGGTGTGACAAAATTACGTGCGGTTCTCTTAACGGTTCTGACAATTCTCTCTGTCGAAGCGCTTCAGGCGGCTTGTTTGACGCTGACCTGGACGGCGCCCGGCGATGACGGCTATTCCGGTATTGCAGCCCAATACGATATTCGCATGTCAACTTCACCTCTGTCCGCGGACAACTGGGATCAGGCTTCCTCCCTTCAGGGTGTGCCGCGACCGGGGGCGGCCGGAGCCAATCAGGCTTTTCTCGTGGCCGGGTTGGTCAGCGGCACGACATATTTCTTCGGATTGCGCACAATTGATGAACGGGACAACTGGTCGGGGATATCCAACATCGCGATGACGACGGCTCCTGACGATCGCTGCCAGGGATCGGTGGGGAACGTCAACTGCGGTTCCGACGGGATTATCGACATTTCGGATGTGGCCACGATTGTTGACCATTTATTTCTGAGTTTGCGGCCGCTCTGCTGTCCGGGCGAAGCTGATATCAGTCTCGACGGGGGAAATGTGGTGGATATTTCCGACATATCAGCCCTGATCTATTATCTCTTCATCGGTGCCACTGAAACGCCTGCCTGCCCCGCTGAATAACTGGATCCATCGTTCCGACGGAGCGAAGGACGTTCCCTGGAATCGCAACATCATTCCAACTTAAACTGTATTGTGAAACGGCTTTTGATTGCAGTTAAGGGCAGTCAACGAGAGGCGTTAGTGTCAGGAATTGGTTGTCAATAAGCAGTTGAAGGTCGGTGATGTCGACTATGCCATCGGGTTCGGTGTCCGCTTCGGCCTCGCAACACAGAGGCGTCAGGGTCAGGAACAGGTTGTCGACCAACACCTGAATGTCGGTTATGTCAACGAGATTGTCAGGGCTGCAATTGACATTGCCGGTAGGACCTTGACAGCAATTGACCGTCACCTCGAAATCAACCGGAATAATCCAGGTGGGCCGATCGGGATCGTTGGATACGACGATCAGTTCGCCCAGATATGTCCCGCCCGACAACTCACTGGCATCCAGTGTGACATCAATTGAGGCGCTGCCGTACGGTTCGACAGGCACACCGGGGACGACGGTATAGAGCCAGTGGTCGGTACTTATGGCGACCGCCAGTGAGTCGTGCATGTACGGGGTGTTCGAGAGAATCTCCAGGGCATCCGCGGCGCCGCTTTTCTGTATCCCGACAGTCGACCGGTCAAGGTCCAGATCGCCCGCATCCATCTCGCCGTATTGCAGGACGATGCGGCCGCTGGGATACAAGATAGCCTGAAAAGTCAGCGAACCAGTTCCTGTCGGGACAAAAGACGCCGGTACGTTTTCGAAGCTAACGATGAATCGGTTGTTGGCGACGTCGTGCAAGTAGCGAACGGTGCCGCCGTTCCCGGGATCAAGATTGTCCCACCAGACTGCTATCAACGGGCTGGGGAAGAGAGTCGAAGGTAGCGAGCGGTTGAGAGCTTCGGATGATCCGGCATCAAACGTTAGCAGCCCGTTTGAACCGATATACAGATCGGAATAGACTGTATCATAAAAAGGAAAGTCAAAGCCTATGGCTATGGGACCCGCCCAGTCGTCGTCCGCCAGGCCGACCGCGGTTCCCGTGGTAGAGATATCTTGCCAGTCAAAAATCGGTCCACCCGGATCGTCCGAGTCTGTCCAGTAATGGCCGAAGCTGTCCGGCCCCCCGCCGGTGACGCCGAACTCAGGCGAAGGATTGTCCCGGGCCCCATCAACGGCCAGTTCGCCGGTGCCGAATCCCTGATCGAATCCCACTGCCTCGACCGCCGCCACGACGTCGGGGTTTGCGGTTTCGCCGTTGAACATACGGCAAGCTATCTGATAGTCCAACCGTCCCGGGCCATTGTTGGAGATCGTCAGCGGGAGGGTCAGCTGGTGCCATTCATGGACAGAGTCTTCAATCACCGTGTCGATGATGCTGATGTCAGGGGTGAAGAAATGCAGGCTGACCGGAATGCTCCCGGCCGGGTTCAGGTCGTCGTTGGAGGTAAACGCCAGGCTGGTGCTGTGATCACCGAAACCCAACTCCTGGCCGTTGGCCGCAACTGTCAGCGCGAGGCTGTCGCCCCCGGGAATAACTTGCTGTTCGGTCGAGAACGCCAACCAGGAGGAATCGCACTCGAAAGAGACCGTTAGCGTTCCGTCACCCTCGTTGTGAAGCCACAACTGCTGCTCCGAATGATCGCCGGGCTGAAGACTGTCCGAGAGCGAGGTCTGGCCGAGGGATAAGCCCGGGGTCCCGACCGTGCCATAGCCGCTAAATTCGAGATCGTCAATGTTCCACCCGGAAAACGCCAGAGCGTCGTCGGTGCTTCCCAAGCCAAACCTGATGCGAAGAGCCGGATTGTAATCGGCGTGGGTGGCCAGATCAAACTGGTGCCGGCTCCACGATGTCTCCTGGACGGATGCCAGAGGATTTCCGTAAATCCTCACCCAGGACTCGCCGTTGTGAACCTCCAGCAGCGCCATATCGTTGCTATTGCCCTCGACGCCGAGCCATCGGTAGAAAGTGAATGTCGTGCCGTAAATGTTGCTGCAGTCAATTACTGGCGAAACGACCCATTGCGTCTGGTCAATATCGTGTTCGTAGGTTCCGGCGGGGGAGAGGTCGTTCCCAAGGACGCCGTTATCGATTCCGGTCGAATAGTCAAGAGCGGGATCACCGCCGCCCCCGGAAGGAGATGCGATGGTCCATTCTGCCGAGCCGCCGAGGCCGGCCCAGCCTCGGTCGGAGGAGAAGTCGTCAGACCAGAAGACGCCCCTGTCTCCAACTATCAACTCGAAATCTATGTCGGTTGCGAGACCGTTGGGAGTACTGACTTGAAGCGTCAGAGTGCTGGTGTAGCCGAGAGGACATTCATGGTCGGCCCACAAGGCATAGAAGTCCGCAGTGTTGGCGCCGGTTCCGCTTATCGAGTCGATCGTCGGGAAAGTTCCGGTACTGTCGTCGAGCACAAGATACGGATCGTCCTCGGCGAGGACGGCCGTCACGCCTACAGCGTCGCCGCTGCCGGTGTTGCCAAGCGTAACTGTCAGATCGGCGTACTCGTCAGGGTCTAAGATGCCGTCGTCGTCTCCCCAGATTGAATCGTCCACCGTGACGAAAACCACGGCCAAGACGGGGGCGTGAGCCTCGATTTCGAAACTGTCAAAAGCTGTATCGGGATAATCGCCGGAGATTTCTAGTTCGAATTCGATTACGTGACGATCGGGGATGTCAGCAGCAACGTCAAACCCGAAGGCGTCGGCCTCGTAGCGCATACCCCAGTCCGCCAGGATTGTGTCCCAGGCGTGGGTGCTGTCGGTGACCGTGATATAGGGATCGCTTGTTCTCAGGACCGCCCCCACCGCCAGGGCATCGGCCAGCCCCACATTGAGCAGCCGTACGCCGAGTTGCACCGACTCACCATAGTCGACCAGACCGTTGCTATTACCGGCTGTGATCTCAACCACGCTGCTGTCAAAAACAACAAACGGCTGGGCCGAGCTTTCCACGTAAATGCTGTCGATATAGGGGAGGGCGTTGAACGCCGTTACCGTCAGCGTAACATATGAGGCAACCGGTAGGGCTGATTCAAGAGGGATATTCGCCTGGCCGGTGGCGCCGGTATACGCGGCTCCGTAGAGTGTGCCCCCGGCATACAGCGCACACAGGGCGCCGGTTTCGCCCGTCACCTCGCAGTCGAACTCAAGGTAACCGGTCAGTGCGACCGAGTCGTGGACGACCGTAAGAGTCCGGGCCGAGTCCGTCCGCATCTGAAGCGAAGGATCTCCGAAAATGTGCCAGGTATTGAAAGTCTTTATCCCGGCAGCATCGTTGAGGTCCATCATCCGGCAGGAACTGTTGAAGCAGATACCTCCGAACGAAGTTTTGGTCTGGGCGGCCAGCAGGTCCACCGCCTCATCCTGAGCGTCCATCGGGGGAATCCAGTCCTGATTAATGGACGACATATAGGCCCCTACCGCTCCTGAGGGCTTGCCGTTGTGGGTAGCTCTCAACCAGGCTTCAGCAAAACAGGTGAGATTGTCGAAATTCCCGTTGCGACAACCTACGCTGTAGATCAGAGGCAGTTTGTCCGTGTTTGACAGGCTGTCAATGTGAGCCACCGCAAAGCCGGTGGTAGACCAGCCGTAGCTGCTGCCGTGTCCGCAGTAGTTGACCAGGCTCCGCCCTTCGTTGAGCGCAGTTGAAAGGTCTCCGGTCAGGGCGCCGGGGTCGTATATCTGGTCGACTTGATCGTAGGTGAAGAGAAGCAGGTCGTCGCGGAGGTTGTCGACATGCTCCCAATCGCGCTCGCCTTCATGGCCGGTCTGTTCCTCGTCAGAGCCGATACCGCAGGCCTTGTGCAGCCAGCTGGAGTTCAGGGGCGTTTTTTCGTAGGCGATCGTTCGCGCAACCTGGGTTTCAACTTCGGCCACCGACTCCGCTGAGAACCGCCCTATGATAGCGTCGGGATAATCGTCGTTGCCGGCCAGCTTGACGAAACTGGGGTCCGAGGGTCCGCCGGAAGCGATTAGCGGAGGCAGCTCCGCGTAGTCACCTACCAGCAGCACCCAGGCCAGATTGGTCGAGTCGTAAAAATCCTGAATGTATGTTTTGAGAGTTGCCGAGTCACCGCCCGTGGACGAATAGTCCACCATCGTGGTACGAATGCCCTTCTGGTTTTTCCACGCGACAAACGGCTCCATCGCGGTATAGAAGGAATCGTAAACGACTACCAGCATGTCGCCGGCCTCGGCCACCGGAGTATATTCGGCTGCCAGGCTCTGGGGTTCGGCAAGATTGATGAACTGTCGATCATAAATAAGGTCGAACTCCGGAACCGGGCGGCGGGTCTCCGGCAGATCGCTCAGCACGTTGAACACACCCGGGCCGTCGGCTACTACCTCCACCGTGATACTGGTGTAGACTCGGAGCGTTCTGGTAGAAGGATGATACTGGAAGGCGTTCAGTTCCAGCACCACCGCTCGCTGGTCTCTCAGGATGTAGGGCTCCCGCAGCTCGGCGACCTTCTCCGGGTACCAGGCGGAAGTCTGGTACACCGGGCCAAGTACGTAGGGCACATCGTCCGGGTTGATCGTTCGGGAGAAGCTTCCCTTGGATGGCGCCACAGGAGTGTTCTCATAGTCGGTGTATTCGGCCGCCAGAATGTTGACCGTCATCGCGGCGTTGTCGGGAATTACCAGGCTTCGGCAGATGCGCGGAAGTTCTGGTTCACCTTCGAAAAGCCGTACCGATTCCCGGCCGGTACTTATGCGCCAGTAGGTCTGCCCGGCGATATCCACCGGGGCGCGATCAAAAGCACTAACTCTGATTGTGATAACGGACCGTGCTTTGGAAGCCGTTTCTACCTGCTGACTGATGTCCTCGGCCACTTTGCGGAACTCTATGCGCTCTGCGGAGGCCGCAGTTGTAGCCACTATCAATATGAGCAGCAGTCTTAGCAGAGTGTAGCGCATCCGAGCCCCAGACCGGTACAGTTACCGGACATCTTTCGTAAACGGGTGTTTGCGTGGCATATTTCAGATACGCCACAAAACAGGTAGTAATTTGTGCCTATGTCATTCCAGTATAACACTATAATATACTAAGGATCGGCAATTTTTCAAGATAATTAGAGGTTGGGGACAGATTCTCGTCCAGACTCAGAATCTGCGTCGATCCGAAACTGGTTCCAGGGCAGCTTCTTAAGGAGAAAAACAGGACGGCCATCGCCCAAAACAGCGATGGCCGTGTTAGCTTCTGCATCCCATACTATATCAAAAACCACGCTACGGACAAGGGGGGAGAGGCGACAGCGTCAAGAACTGGTTGTCGATCAAGATCGTCAGATCGGTAATATCCACAACGAGGTCTGAAGAGCTGTATCCGGCCCCCGGATAGTTGATATTGCCCTCTTCCTCACAGGCTAGTGGTGTCAGGGTGAGGAACTGATTGTCGACCAAAACTGAAACATCGGTGATGTCTATCACTCCGGACTGGTCTATGTCACCCACGGTGAGCGGGATACAGCAGGTGCTTGAAGCCGGCGGATTTATGGATACATCCATGAGAATGTCGGAAGTATTGTTCTGTTCGAAATCAGTGAATACGGTGTACAGAATCGTGTCCAGAGAGGCCATGCCGTTATATTCGCCCACCCAACTAGTCATAGGCGTGACGATTGTGTCTTGAATAGCATTGCTCGGCAGAAAACTAGCTCCGGAGTTGGTGCTCGTGGCAAGGCGCAATTCCGCGCCGGGGAACTGGAGGTTCTTGGGCGACATTCTGAAGCTGTAGTACGATATATCCACCAGACCGTTGGCCTTGACCAGCACCCAGGGGAGAACCTGAGCCCAGTTGGAGGCGTCGTCGTTGACTTTCACCGGCGTTTGCCAGCTGCTACCGCCGTCGGTAGACCGGACGCAGAAAACATCGGCCTCATCCATACCCCCGCTCAGAAACGTGTTGCCGTTGTCGGCCGAGTAATTGGTGTAGAGGTTGTGAAGATTCCAGACTCTGGGGTCTTCCCAAAAGACGTTGACATAGCCGTTGCCGGCAGACATGTGGGGATAATCTCCGAAACTGAGGCCGGCCGGAAAAGTGCCGTGATTTAAGGGGACTTCTGCTCCCCAGGTGGCGCCGTTGTCGAAGGAGCGGCTGAAATAAGCATCGCCGGCACCGGGCACGGGCGCCCGGGCATCGGTCCACGTGGCGTACACATGACTGCCTTCGGAGCTGATCTGTACGCCAAAAGATGCCGGCCCGATTCCTCCCCCGTCAAGGGGACCGATATCCGGCGACTGCCATGTCAAACCGTTGTCGGCCGAAAAATCAAAAAAAACGTCGTTGGCCGCGGGACCCGAAAGCCGGTTGTCGATCCAGCCTATGTACACATAACTTCCCTGAACGTCCATGAACGGCCAGAGCGAGGCGCTGCCGCCGTCGTTGATTCTGAAATCGGTTCCCCAGAGCACACCGTTGTTGGTCGAGCGGTTGAAGAACGTCTCCGAAGTCCCGTTGCGATCGTCGGTCCAGCAGGCGAAGACGTTGCTGCCAACACAGGCGATACCGCCCTGCAGGGGCATCTGACACCAGGTGCCCAGGCCCTGGCTGAGCATCTGGGGTGTCGACCAGCTAACGCCGTTATTTGCGGAATAGTTGTACCAGGGCTGATATCCCCCGGTACTCATATCGAGCCACATGCAGTAGACATAGGCACCCTGGCAAGCCAGACGGGCGTATTGAGAGTTGTACTGACCGACCGTACCATGATCGACCCGGATAGGGGCGCTCCAGGAAACACCGTTGTTGAGCGATCCACTGAAGTAGATGTCCAGCTTGCCGCCGGTACCTGTTATTGAGTCCTGCCAGGCTGCGTATACGAAATTGCCGATGCTGGTTATGGCCGGGAACTGGGCGTTGCCGGTATTGGTGCTAATCATTTGGTCGGGGTTCCAGGTTGCGCCGTTGTCGGCGGAGGTCGCCACAAAAATATTCCCCGTGTGGAGGGGAAGCATGCGATAGTCCTCCCAGATTGCATACACGTGATTGCCCGTTGAACTGAGCTTAACCCTCTTCGAAATATCCGCCCCGGCAACGTCCGTTTGGTCCAGTCTCCCGATATCAGGAAGGTTCCAGGTCCGGCCGTCGTCGGTCGAGCGGTTGAAATAGATATCCTGAAGACCGTTGCGATAATCCTCCCAGGCGATGTATACGTACGAGCCCTCACGGTCCACCGATGGATTCCAGCTGGGTGTACCTCCAGGCATAACCCCCGGATCCTTGCCCTGATCCACCCGCCGGTCGAAATAACCGTCCGGGTCGGCGCAGTAGGTGATGTACAGCTTCATGGGATCGGACGGATCAGCGGCGGCTGACGGGAAGCTCTTGGCCTTGAAGCCGGAATTAGAGTAGGTGTATTTCGGGGGCGCGTCGAAATTGGCTGCTTTTATGTCGGTCCCGAAACTCGTGCCGCCGTCGGTTGAAATATCAACGTACAGGGAGCCGGGATGATGACCTCGGAAATAGCAGTCGTACCACGTCATATATACGATACCACCCGCGCCTACAAACGGCAACGCTCCTTCGGCGTATGCAGTCTGCGGCGGGTTGTCGTTAACTTGTATCGGGGCCGAGAAGTTGTTCCCAGCGTCATTCGAGACCGCAAAAAAGACGTCGGAGTTGTGGCCGTTGGTATCGTCACGTTGCCAGCCCACGTAGATGTAGTTTTCATATGGGCTGCCGCTGTTGGTGTCGACGGTCATCATGCACTTGTCTGAGAATTTGACCGGCTGAACCCCTGTGTAAATCAACTCATCAACGGTCGTGGGAGGGGTCCAGGTCCGTCCGCCATCGACGGACTTGCATACATAAATACCGCTCTTGTCGTAGAACGCGGTGCCCTCGTAAGATAGGAAACAGGCGTAAACATTGCCGAGATTATCGGCGGCGACCGACGGGTCTCCCGTCGTCGCCCATTTGGCCGGAAGCTGGACATCAAACCAGAAGTGCCCTGAGTCCGGGCTGTAGCTGGCGCCCAGCGACTTGCCAATGTCGTTATAGGCTACAACGATGTTCATCAGATCGCCGGAATAGTGTTTATTTATGGCAATGCTGGGTTCATTCTGAACGCTGTTGTCGGTGTCCTGGTTCACCTGGACATCGGTGGCAGCCGGGCTGATACCGGTCAGAAGGAACGCGGACAACAATACGAGCTTCAGGTACAAGGGTACTCTTGTCATGGTATTACCTCGCGGCTCCGGTCGTTTTTGATTCGCGCTATCGTCTGTGCGGCAGCCACCACAACTGCGAGGTCCCGGGTTGAACCGAGGAGAAGAATTCCGAGATGAAGCTCGATTGATGTGGAGTTGTCGGTCGCGTGGTGGAAAAACCAACTAAATATACGGTCGATCAACGATGTCGTCAATCAGATTATCGGCAGCGGGGGCACGATAATAGATAACCGGCGGCAATTATCCATGAAAAGTCAGGGACGCCAATCAGGCACAGGCAGGGAGAGGGGTCAGCGTTAGAAACTGATTATCGATGAGAATGGAAAGATCCGTTATATCCACCAACCCGGAGAAGTCTACATCCGCCTCCTCATCGCAAGGCAGGGGAGCCAGCGTGAGAAACTGGTTGTCGATCATAACCGAGATGTCCGTAATGTCGACGCCGCCGGATTGGTTAACATCGCCGACTGTAGGACCCTGACAACAGGCTTCGGAAGAGCATTGATCCGGGACGCCGTCGGGGACAATCTTATGTACCTTGCCGTCGAGTGCATCGTATTCCAGAATGTACAACTCGCCGTTGGCGTCCTCACCGAAAGCCGATATCTGGTACGTTGATCCACCGGTCAGTTCGGTTGTTCTGTCCTGAAAATCCGTCAGGCTGGAGCCGTCGTAACGGAAAGACCAGATTTCGCCCGAGCAGTACTCGGCAAAGAAATAGGCCCCCCGCAGGTCGGGCACGGCGCAGCCGCGATAAACAAATCCCCCGGTGACCGAACATCTGAAACCGAACGGGCCGGTCTCGTGCCGATATTCGTAGATGGGATCATCGAGTGCGCCCGAGGGATCGCAACCGCTGGACGGGTTGTAGCAATGGTCGCCCTCTTTCAATCGCCAGCCGTAATTCTCTCCGCCCGATGAGGAGACAGGTTGAAAGTCGATTTCCTCCCAGACTCCCTGGCCGACGTCGGCTATCCACATATCGCCAGTGGCTCGATCGAAGCTCCAGCGCCAGGGGTTGCGAAGGCCAATAGCCCAAATCTCGGGCAGAGTATCGTTGGCCCCCACGAAGGGATTGTCTGGGGGGACGGCGTAGGGCGTCCCGGCATCGACGTCGATTCGGAGCATCTTCCCGAGCAGCGTATCCGGAGTCTGGGCCAGATTGTTGGGGTCGCCGCCGCCACCGCCGTCGCCAAGTCCGATATAGAGCAGGCTGTCGTTGGGGCCAAACGCAATCATACCGCCGTTGTGATTGCCCTCGGGCTGATGAGTGCTCAAGACTATTTGCTCGGAAGATGACGTAGCTGAATCAAGATTGGTCCCGGAAACAGAGAAGCGAGAGACGGTGGTCTGTCCAGTTGGACTGGAGGCTGTGTAGTAAACATAGAAAAAGCCGTTCTCGGAATACCTGGGATGGAAAGCAAGGCCCAATAGCCCCCGCTCGCCTCCGCTGGAGACCCGGCTCCGGATGTCCAGGAAGGGTGTGCTTTGAGTAACGCCCGACTTAATCAGGCGAATAGAGCCCGATTGCTCGACCACGAATAGGCGGCTCGTGTCGCCGGGAGCGAAGGTCAGAAGGACCGGGCTTTGCAGACCGTCGGCGATCTCAACCGTCGTGAGCGGCGTCTGGGCCGGGACCGACTCGGCAGGGGGGAGGCAAGTCAGAAAAACAACGGCTACGACCTCAATTCTCAACTGGGACATCATCTCGTCTCCTTCGAACTCCCGTAGGGAGTCTTCGGTTCGCGTTGGTCTAAATCATGGAATGGCAGATATACGTAGTCTATAAACACACAAAGGCGGAGGAGGTTCATTTTCTCTTGATCGAAACCAGGGGTTGTTTTATCAGGCGAAAACTGCTGATGCGGTCAGGGCGGAAAGTACGTTCCTCCTCGACCTGTTCGCAGAAGACCGTCACATACCACAGGGCGCGGAAAGTGTTGATCCGGAACGGTCGGTGGCCGCGCTTTTGCGGCCAGCGGTGTTTCCCTGGCAGCACTATTAATATCGATCTTCCAGGTCAATGCGCTTGTCGGGCCTTCAACAGATAAAAAGGACCGCGTCGTGCACGCGGTCCTTGATCGGTCGAGTCGAAGTGTTGTTTCTGGAAACCCTTAGATTTGTTGGAGGCGTCCTTTTCGACCCTTTCGTAGGAACACGATCCCTGCCAGAAGCAGGACAGAAACCAGACCAACCAGCGACCAGACTGACAGTACAGGTATTGTTGAGGAGTTTTCGATTGCGTGGCAGTCCGTGCAAGGCCCGGAGGGGCAATCAATATCGTCGTCATCATGGACGCAGCCCTCATCAAAGACTCGATTGACAACGCAGGCGGAATCCTCACATGTCAACCCGATGTGCACGGTATCCCCGCTGATCCCTTCCCCCTCCTCGCATTTCATGAAATACTGGTAGGAAATGGGCCCAAACGGTTCGTCCTTGGATGTTCCAGATACTGTGATTCTGGAGTTGCAGGGTGCGACTCCTTTCTTGCACCGAAGTTTGTACAGCGCGTCGTTCGTAGATTTCGCCCATATAGGCATCGGCGTCACGACCTCCACGCAAGCATCCGGCAGTGACACCACATGTATTTCAGTCCCTTGTTTGAATATGAACTTTGTGTTCCGACGCTGTTCGTTCGCAGCCATGGCCGAAGAAGCACCAAAAACGAGAACCAGGAAAAGCGCTACGGTCATTCTTGAAATTGTCATTGCCCAACCTTTCGTGGCAGGCCTAGCTTTTTTGGGGCTGCCTACCATAAGTAAGAAGTTTGTCAACCCTTGATCTTTGAGGAGTGGCAACCATTGATGGGCAAGTTCAACTATGATGATAGGCTCAAACCTAAGCGCTCCAGGATTGCCACGAAACGTACTGGAAAAGTGCCTTGCAGACAGGGCACCTACGTGATCAGGGTTTCAGTGACGTCGCTGAACTACATTGCTCTCGCACATACTGCGCGAGCATCCGTCTGGTGGAAGCAGGTCTGCCCTGAGAACAATCATGAGCGGAGATGTCCGGTATGACGTCCGCGAGCCGGCAGTGAGGGCAGTTTTGCTTCTCTCGACCGAGATTCCTCCCACTCAAAGGTTTCCAGGAAACGGCTCGTCTCTCCTGATATTCCGAACCATGATTGCTGCCACTCCCGCAAACGGGAGCACTGCATCATCTTTGCTACGTATCGCGTGACAGTCCTAATCAGCCGGACACCGCTTTGTGCATAGCTTTCTGAGGGAATTGCCAGAGAAAGGTCTACGGCAATAGACAGGCGCGGCCTACCTCAGACCTCCACAAGAGCGCCGGACAGTCCTGTCCCGCCATCTGATAGCGGTCAGTTATCGCATGTACACATTTTTCAACCCCACCAAGAAGTCGAGAGGACCTGGCAGATCATTGTCAGAGATGATTCCCCTCCTCAACATTCATACCAACTGCCTTTCGGATAGTCAAGCACAATATGGGTGGGGCAGGGACTTGCCGGACAGGAACAAGGAGTGCATAGTCGTTTCTTTTGCCCTCCAGGTCTCCTGCGAAATACTTGCCAGTCGGCAAAACGGTGGGGTTACTTCATCACGCGAAAACTGCTGATGCGGTCCAGGCGGAAAGTGCGTTCCTCCTCGACCTGTTCACAAAAGGCGGCGATGTAATACTGGGCTCGAAGAGAGTGGACCCGGCGCGGCCGGATTATCCTTTTCTGCGGCGGCCGCCCGTTGGAGGCATACATGATCTCAAGGGGCAGCTCCTGCTCAATAGCGCGGGAGATTTCCTCGAACTGATCGGGCAGGCGGACCTCTTCGCCCTGCCACTGTGAAAATCGGTAGGATGTGAACAGCTTTCGGAACTCACCCTCACCGTCGAGAAAAGGAAAATCCTGCGAAAGGTGCTCGAACAACTTCCAGACTTGGGCGGCGTCGTCGGCGGCCCGGTGGTTCTGGCTCCGGTCGATTTTGAACTCACGGACCAGTGCCAGCAGGGAGTAAGAGTCCAGCCCTGGACGGTACTTCCGGCAAATGTCCACCGTGTCCAGGATGAGATTTTCAGGCAGTTCGATCCCGACCCGATCGGCCTCGCAACCAACGAAGCCTATATCAAACATCGCGTTATGCGCGATCAAAACACTGTCGGTCCCACAAAACTCCAGGAAACGGGCTATAACCGGCTCTATCGTCTCCGATTGCCGCACCATGCTGTCGGTGATACCGTGGATCCTGATCGTTTCGGCCGGGATTTTTCTCTCAGGATTTACCAGCGCCTGAAACTGCTCGATTCGGGGCTGACCAAGGCGGAATTTGACCGCCCCAACCTCGACAATTCGGTTTGCGGGGGCCCAGAGACCGGTGGTTTCCGTGTCAAAGGCTACGAAATCAAGAGTTTGCAGCCAG
>JAAERE010000084.1 GCA_024230675.1 bacterium
ATGATGAGGACGAAAAGGATGATCGCGTGTGCATCGCTTAATCCTTTGGGTATGGCCATAAGGAAGGCCGCGGGCGACAATGCCGGAGTCTCCGGAGTACGGTGGAAGCTGCCCGGCACTACCTGCATTCGTCCCTGGTCATTCTCCACCCGGTCGAACTCCCCCGCGGGAATCATGTAAGTGAGGATCTGGGCTAGGATCACCATCGAGAAGAGGATAATCAGCGTGTGCGGTACCTTGAATTTACTTTTTGTCATAAGAGAACCTTTATTTTTGCTATGAACTGGATTTCGATCTCTTCACATATTTGTCAAACCAGCTGAGAAAGCGCTCAAGCAGATCCTTCTGATAGCTATGCCGCCTGATGCCGTGGTGCGCGTTGGGGTATACGACGAGCTGGGTTTCGCGACCCAAGTGTTTCATCGCCTGGTACATCTGCTCGGAGTGGATGATCGGCTGGTTCCAGTCCTTCTCGCCGCCAATGAAGAGCGTCGGCGTCGTGATGTTCTCGACGTACATGAACGGTGAGATCCTGTCCCAGAGATCGCGATTTTTCCATGGCGCACCGAGTTCCGTATGCCACCACAGATAGTAGGGATCGTGACCGTAAGTGGACGTATACCATCCAACACTGGCTCCACTGACAGCGCCTGCGAATCGATCCGTCTTGGCAATCACGAAGTTCGTAAGCGTCCCGCCGGACGACCAGCCGCCAACGCCGAGCCGGTCAGGATCGACGTAATCCTGTTCGATGACGTAGTCAGTCGCCACGATCACATCTTCAACATCCTTTGTGCCATATGCTTTGTTGAGGGCAAGTGCGAAGTCGAGCCCCCGGCCACCTGAACCCCGAACATTCGGCATCACCACGACGTAGCCATTGGCGGCAAACAGCTGGACCCGGAAATTAAAACCATAGTCGTACTGGGATTCCTGCCCGCCGTGAAGCCAGAGAATAGCCGGGTAACGGCTGTTCGGATTGAAATCCTGCGGCTTGTACACAAATGTCTGGATCTCGGTGCCATCGAGCGTCGGGAAACGCAGCTCCTCGACATCCGACAGCCAGATTGAATTCAACAGTTCACCGTTGACGTCCGTGAGGCGGCGTGGCTGCTCAGAACCAGCCGGAGGATTCGCATCGAGGACAAACAGATCTCCCGGCAGACGCGGCTTACTGATGGCGACAACGACACTGCCGTCAGGTGCTACCGCGGTCGCCCCTACCTGGACCTGTCCTGTAATCAGACGGCTCAGCTCACCATCCGCGACAGACACAGCGGCCAGTTGAACTTGCCCGTCATCCTCCAGCTGGACGTAAATCTGGCTTCCATCCGGTGAGAAAGTCGGGTCCCAGGCCTTGCGGTCGAGTGCCTCCGTGGTAAGAAGCACGGGCTCGTCCTCTCCAA
>JAAERE010000085.1 GCA_024230675.1 bacterium
CATCTCTCAATCGCATTGGGACTCCAAGCCTGTCAGTCGGGTTACCAGGTCCTGTTTCTCTCAGCCGTGGAAGCCGTCACTCAGCTACTGGAAGCAGAAGAGCAGGGTATGTTGAGACAGGCTGTTTTTGATATACTAAAAAGTACCCACCCAGTCGAAATTTGATCGTCGAAAAAGTACCCACCTGAGCAAGTCTCCGGTATCATTGGGACAGTATCCCAAAACCCAAATGATAACGGAGGAAGGAGATGATCAGCGTGGAAGATCGTGAAAGAATCCGACGAGCCTACTTTAACGAGGAAAAAAGCATTCGGGAGATCGCTCAGGAGACAGGGCACTCTCGTCCGACGGTGCGCAAGGCAATTCAGTCTGCGAAGCCCACACCATACACCCTCAAGGTAACGCGACCAGCGCCAGTGTTGGGGCCGCACAAAGCTCGCATAAACGAGCTCCTGGTTGAGAACGAACAGATGCCACGAAAGCAACGATACACCGGTCACAAAATCTACACCATCATCAAAGCGGATGGGTACACCGGCAGTGAGTCGACCGTACGTGGCTACATTGGCCGACAACGGAGAGCGAAGAAGAAACGGAAAGTGTACATTCCACTAGAGTTTGATCCTGGAACGGATGCGCAAGTAGATTGGGGAGAGGCATTCGCGGACATCGCTGACGAACGAGTCAAAGTGCAACTTTTTCTCATGCGGCTGTGCTATTCGCGGCGGCTATTCGTGATGGCCTTCCCAACTCAAAAACAGGAAGCATTCTTTGAAGGACACGTGCAAGCGTTTCACTTCCTGGGTGGCATTCCCCGACGCATCAGCTACGATAACCTGAAAGCGGCTGTGCAACGGATTCTCACGGGGCGCAACCGGAAGGAGCAGGAAAGCTTCATCGTCTTCCGCAGCCACTATCTGTTCGAGAGTAACTTTTGCACTCCAGGCCATGGACACGAGAAAGGACGAGTAGAGAAGGGAGTGGGCTTTGGTCGTCGCAACTTCTTGGTACCCATCCCCCAAGTCGCTTCGTTCACAGCACTCAACGACCATTTGCTGGCGGCTTGCCTGGCCGACGACGAACGACACGTGGACCGTCAGGAAATGAGCATCGGCGAGGCCTGGAAGCAGGAGCAGCCTCATCTACTGCCGCTCCCGCAGAAGGACTTTGAATGTTGTGTGAACAAACCGGCCGTGCTCAACGGCTTTGGACAGGTCGAGTTCGAGACCAACAGATACTCGGTGCCAGCTGAAAAATCCTATCGGGACTTGGTCATCAAGGCCTACCCATTCCGCATCGACATTCTTCATCTGCGCGAGGTGATTGCCAGCCACCCCCGCTGCTACGAGCGGAAGCAGGACATCCTAGAGCCTCTCCATTACCTTTCTCTTCTGGAGCAACGGCCCGGTGCTTTTGACCATGCCAAGCCGATCCGGCGTTGGCGGGGTAGCTGGTCACCGGTCTACGAGCGCCTATTGCTCCAGCTACGGAAGAAATGGCCAGACGGCCGAGGTGTACGGGAGTTTATCCGCGTTCTGACGCTCCATCGTGAGCATTCCGCTGATCTGGTAGCCCAAGCAGTGACGCAGGCCCTGGAATATGGTTGCGCTCACTTTGACGGTATTCAACTCTGCCTGCGCCAGTTGACGAATCCAGAGTTGCCTGTCTCCCCGATGGATCTGGTCAGTTGGCCCGAGTTGATGGCTGTGGGTATCCAGGAACCCGACCTGGCTTGCTATGACCAGTTGCTGGGAGGAGTGTGAGCGATGGAAACGAATATGCTTCTGGAGACCCATCTCAAAGCACTGCGGCTCCCGACCTTTTTGAAGAACTACCACAAGTTCGCCGAGGAAGCTGCCCAGGCCGATCACACCTACGCTCGGTTCCTGTTGGCGCTGGCCGAGCAAGAGGTGGCCCAACGAGAGCGCAACCTCATCGCGCGGCGCATCAAGTCCGCTCGTTTCCCGGTGTTGAAGGAACTGGCTGACTTTGATTTCTCCTGCATTTCCAGTCCCAACAAACAGCGAGTCCTTGAACTAGCCCGGGGCAGTTACATCCAGAAGGTGGAGCCGATTATCCTGGTGGGAAATCCTGGCCTGGGGAAAACTCATGTGGCCGTCGGATTGGCTTTGGCAGCCTGTCGCCAGGGACACAAAGTTCGCTTCTACAATACGGCTGGCTTGGTCAACGAGCTGATTGTGGCTCAGAATGAGTATACTCTGCCCAAGTTTCTGGCAACAGCGCTCAGACAGCGCCTGATTGTCCTGGATGAACTGGGGTTTATCCCCCTATCGCCAGTCGGCGCCCAGTTGATCTTCCAGTTCTGCTCTGCTCTTTATGAAAGGGTCGCAGTGATTGTAACGACCAATTTGCGTTTTGCAGACTGGGTTCAGGTCTTTGGCAACGAACGCTTGACGGCCGCGCTGCTCGACAGGCTCGCTCATCGCGCCAACATCCTCGAATTTCTCGGCGAGTCATACCGATTTCGCCAGCGCATGCAACAGGAAACCGCAAAGCAATCGAGTGACAAGGATGAGGACAGATGAGTGACCTGTCAACAGCTTGCTGCAACCGAAACGAGGGTGATTTTGCATGGTCCGCCTGTGGAAAACCGCTTGTTTCGAGATGGAAGACTTCAAGGCCACCAAGGCTCTCAAAGGATCAGCTAGCCGGAGGTAGCCAAGGCGCGGTTTCCCACAGGCTATGGCGGGCCGTGGAAAACTCTTGTTTCGCTTCAAAGACTCCGGGATTATGGGATGCTTGGGTAGGTGAATATCCACCAGGTATCAGCAGCGAGTTTCCCACCGCCCTTGTTTCGATACGAAGGCATACAACGACGACTACTGATTTCTCTCTCGAAAAGGATAGGGAGAGAGGTGGCTTGTTTTCGATCAACAAATGGCCTTCTGCCCGCAGCCCTGACGGCGATGGTGGGGTGGGTACTTTTTCGACGATCAAATGGGTACTTTTTCGATTGTCATAGTTTATGTCAAATAGCTCAAGTGGGTACTTTTTCGATGATCAAGTGGGTACTTTTTCGATTGACAAAAACA
>JAAERE010000086.1 GCA_024230675.1 bacterium
GAGGAGGACCTGGACACTGAAGAGATTGAGCTGGACGAAGATGAGGAACTTGAAGAAATTGAAGAGGAGGACCTGGACACTGAAGAGATTGAGCTGGACGAAGATGAGGAACTTGAAGAAATTGAAGGGGAGGACCTGGACACTGAAGAGATTGAGCTGGACGAAGATGAGGATCTCGAAGAGATTGAAGAGGAGGACCTGGACACTGAAGAGATTGAACTGGACGAAGATGAGGATCTCGAAGAGATTGAACTTGACGAAGATGAAGAACTTGAATCAGTTGACGAACTTGATGAAGATGAACTCGATGCACTTGAAGAATTCAGAAAACAACGTGAACTTGCTGAACACTTTGATAACACTCTGGGGGAAAGAGAAAAAAAATTTAATGTCTATGTAACTGTTCCCAAGGGGAAATATACCATTGGCACCAAAAAGAGTCTAAAAGCCAGCATGGAACTTCAACAATTTGACATGCCCGAGGTGCATATTGGCAAATACCCGGTTACCAATTCTCTTTTTGAAATATTCATTGATCAGACCGGCTATGTAACCACCGCAGAAAAAAAAGGGTTTGGCATTGTTTACCATGCCAGATATAAGAAAAGCGGTAAGACTTCCTCCTGGAATAAGAGTGCTGGTTCTGAAGATATAAAAGGTGCTTGCTGGCACCAGCCATCA
>JAAERE010000087.1 GCA_024230675.1 bacterium
GCAAGTCACCCTGAGCTTGTCGAAGGGGGGCATGGGCCGGTGTTCTCTGTCGGTAGCCCACAGCTTGCTGTGGGAGCTGCTGTGACAACGTCATTGCCAGGTTCACAGACAAACCCACCATAAATGGTGGGCTACCAAGCTTCATCTCCCTTGCCCTTTCCGTCTCCCCTGTCTCCCTCCGTCTCCCCTGCGAAGGCAGGGGCCCGTCTACAGAATAGATTCCTGCCTCCGCAAGAATGACGTTGTCTTGCAGGAATGACTTTCCTTCGCGGCAAACCCTGAGGAGCCGAACAACACTATCGTCGACGCACATAATATCTTTGAAAACCGGCCGCGCTGCCCTAACTTCTACCTCCAATATGAGCGGATTTCTTGAACAATACCTCGGCGAAGTTTTTGCCCTTACGACTGCGATAGTCTGGGCTTTCGCAGTAATCTTATTCAAAAAATCCGGCGAGGCCGTCCATCCGCTCGGCCTGAACGTCTTCAAGTGCTTTCTGGCCATAGTCCTCCTGGCACCCACCACCTGGCTGTTCGGCCAATCATTGTTTCGCGCAGTACCGATAAGCGACTACATGATCCTGCTGGTAAGCGGGGCGCTCGGGATCGGTATCTCAGACACCCTGTTTTTCAAGAGTCTAAACGCTCTTGGAGCTGGACTGAGCGCCATTGTCGATTGCCTTTACAGCCCGTTCATCATCAGCATGTCGTTGATATGGCTGGGGGAGAGCCTGACGTTCTGGCAGCTTGTCGGGGCGACCTTGATTGTCTCGGCCGTGCTCTCGATTATTCTGGAGAAGCACACCACAACGCCCGACAAGAAACGAATCTACTGGGGCGTGTTCTGGGGCGCGGCGGCGATGTTGACCAACGCCGTGGGTATTGTAATGGTCAAGCCGCTGCTGACCGATTCGCCGCTCTTCTGGGCCACCGAATGGCGGCTGGTAGGGGGGACGATCATACTGGTACTCGCGCTGCTGTTGCATCCCCGGCGGCGGGCGATCCTGGCTTCGATCAAAGCCCCCCACCGGCTGGGCTACACGATTTCGAGTTCCCTGATAGGGACCTACCTCGGCATGGTGCTCTGGTTGGCGGGGATGAAGTATACTCAGGCTTCGACCACAGCGGCCCTCAATCAAACTTCAAATATATTCGTGTTCATTTTCGCAGCGTTGATTCTCAAAGAGAAGATCACGCTGGTACGCATGATTGCGATTTGCCTTGGCGTCGGCGGCGCTTTGCTCGTGACGTTTGGTTCGTAGCCCTCTTTTCCGTGGGCGGCAGAAGCCAGGCTGTGCCTGCGTCCCCGTCTGCCCCAGCTACCCTCGTGGGTCGGCCTCCCATAAACCTGCCACACCTTCTTGAGTCATCCCCGTCTCCGAGTCATCCTCGTGAAAACGGGGACCCAGATGTTTCACCCCAACTACTCAAGAGCAAGATCTGGGTCCCCTCTCTTCCGAGGGGATGACCAGCTTAGAGATGCAGGTTCAGTGGAGTAGGTCAATACGCTTGCCGTTTTGACCCCCGCAGCGCAGCTAACCGTCCGAACCTCCGGTTCGGATCAGACGTCAAAACCACGAGGGTATTGACCTACCCGAATCGAGCCTTCGGCTCGCTGTCTTACAACGCGCCCCAATCAACATTTTGCGTGACAAACCGACATACAAACTGTAGACTTGGCCCTGGGTCAGAGACACCGTAACAATCCAAAAGAGGACGCCTGTCGCCCATGTGCGGAATCGCCGGATATTTCCAGATCGAAGGCCGACGCGAGCCGGATAAAGAACTGATCGGACGGATGGTCAACCAGATCCGCCATAGGGGGCCGGATGAATTCGGCGCCTACCTCGACAACAAATGCGTCCTGGGGCAGGCGAGGCTTTCGATTATTGACCTCGCCGGCGGCTCGCAGCCGATGTGCAACGAGGACGGCTCGATCTGGATCACGTTCAACGGCGAGATTTTTAATTACGTCGAACTCCGCCCCGAACTGGAAAAGCTCGGCCACGTGTTCAAGACCCGCTGCGACACGGAGGTTATCATCCACGCCTGGGAACAGTGGGGCAAGGACTGCATGAGCCGGTTCAACGGCCAGTTTGCCTTTGCCATCTACGACAAGAACAGACGCAGCCTGTTTATCACCCGTGATCGTCTTGGTATCAGGCCCGCGTTCTACACAGTCCACGACGGCCGCGTCTATTTTGCCTCGGAAATAAAATCGATCTTCTGCGACCCGACCCTCCCGCGCGCTTTAGACTACAAGGGACTTGACGAAATCTTCACCTGGTGGACCACCGCCCCGCCTAGGACGGCGTTCGAGGGCATCAACGAAATCGAAGCTGGAAGTTGGGTCGAGATCGCAGACGGCGAAATCACCTCAGGCCGATATTGGACCATGCTCTACCCGGAGGAGTTCGACCGGCAGCAATCAGCGGCCTCCTGGACCGAAGAACTACGTGAGCTGCTCATAGATTCAGTCAGGCTCCGCCTTCGCGCCGATGTTCCGGTGGGGGCCTATCTCTCCGGCGGGCTTGATTCCTCGGCCACAACCGCGTTGATCAAGCATTTCACGGATACCAAAGTGGAAACGTTCTCAATCGCGTTCCACGACAAGGCCTACGATGAATCCGCCTACCAACAGCAAATGGCCGACCACCTGGGCACCAGCCATCACCGGGTCGACTGCGGCTACCAGGACATCGCCGAGCATTTCCCGAAAGTCATCTGGCATACCGAGCGCCCAATTGTCCGCACTGCCCCCACGCCGCTGTTCATGCTCTCGCGCCTGGTCCGGGAGAACGACTTCAAGGTGGTTCTCACGGGCGAAGGCTCTGACGAGATCCTCGGCGGCTATGACATATTTAAAGAGACACTGATCCGTTCATTCTGGGCCAAGGACCCCGATTCCACCTGGAGGCCTTCGATCCTGAAGCGCCTCTACCCCACCCTCCCGGTGGTAGCCTCCAAAGCCGGCGCCTATCTGGAGGCTTTTTATAAGAAGGGTCTGGCCGACACGGACAAGTATTACTTCTCACACCAGCCGCGCATGGCGACGGCCACCATGGTCAAGACGTTCTACTCGCCCGACGCCAGAGGTCGAGTAGACGGCTATGATTCCGTAGCGGCTTTCGGACGTGACCTCCCGAACAATTTCCTTAACTGGCACCATCTTTCGCGGGCGCAGTTTGTCGAAGCCCGTTCGCTGCTGGCGGGATATATCCTCTCCTCACAGGGGGATCGCGTCTCGGCCGCCAACTCTATCGAAGGCAGGTTCCCGTTCCTTGACCACCGCCTGGCCGAGTTTGCCGCCAAAGTACCGCCGTGGCACAAAATCCTGGGGCTCAAGGAGAAGTTCATTCTCAAGAAGGCGATGCTTCCGGAACTCCCCGCCAACATCCTTGACCGCGTCAAGCAGCCTTACATGGCGCCGGACTCCAACAGCTTTGTACAGGACGATTCCCCGGAATATGTCAACGAGCTGCTCTCCGAAGCCGTCCTCGACCGCTACGGCGTTTTCAATCCCCCGGCGGTTGGAAAGCTTCGCCAAAAGTGCACTCGTCTGGCCGACAAGCACCTTTCGTTTAAGGACAATATGTCGTTCATCTCTATCCTCTCCACGCAGCTTCTGATTCACCAGTATATCGAGAATTTCACGTCGGCCGAGCCTCTAAAACGCTCCGAGTTCAAGGTCTGGCACGACGCCACGGTCGCATAGCGACCCGTCCAAGCGCCTGACACCAAACAGCTTACGTTGACCGCAGTAACCCCACGTCACATTATGGAAAGAATGGGTCGTTTTAGTAAACATTTAAGATCGATTCTCGTTATAGGCATACGGTACGAAAAGCTCGCCGGTCAACCGGCGTCGAAGACAAGAGGATATTTCAGAGCCATGAAAAAGATAACCAGAACGCTTCTGGCGGGCGCCTTTGTAGCCGTCGCCCTGGCCGGCCAGCTGTCGGCCCAGGGGCCGACAGTAGTGCAGACCGACGGTGTCACCCGTATGGATTTCCACGACCAGATCACGCTGATCGGCCGCACCGAGGCTATCGTCAGCAGCAGCATCGTCTCCGAAGTCGGAGGCAAAGTGCAGTCCATGGACGCCGCCGAAGGCGTGTGGGTGCGCAAGAACCAGCCGCTGGTTTCCATTGATCCGGAGAGAACCCGTCTGGCGCTGGCCGGGGTCGAAGCCCAGTGCCAACAGGCCAAAGCTCAGGCCGATCTGGCCGCCAAGGATCTTACTCGTAGTGAAGACCTTTTTGGCCGCTCGCTGATATCCGAGAGCCGAATCGATTCCGTTAGGGTCGCGGCTGTTATAGCCGAGCAGGCCTATAACCGGCTCAAGGCTGAGCGAGACCGCCTGGCTCTCGACCTGGAGAATTGCACGCTGCGGGCGCCTTTCAGCGGCTACACCGTCAGACATCTGGTTGACGTCGGCGAAGGCGTGGGGATTGGCACACCGGTTATCGAAATGGTCGATCTTTCGCGCGTCAAAGTCACGGTGGACCTTCCGGAGCGCCACTTCGGCCATGTCTCCACCGGCACCCGCGTATTGATAACCGTCTCAGGCGACACCGAGGACCCGGTGGTAGGTACAGTCAGCGGCATCGCCCCCAGCGCCAGCCGGACCGCCCACACCTTCCCCGTCATTGTAACGGTCGACAATCAGCAGGGCCGTCTGGGTGGCGGTATGCTGGTGAAGGCCACGCTCAGCCTGAGCGACAGCTTCTCGAGCCTGGCCGTCTCAAAAGATGCGTTGGTCCGCCAGGGTTCACAAACAATGGTTTACACGATTGTCGAGGGCAAAGCTTCACCCATTGCGGTAAGCAC
>JAAERE010000088.1 GCA_024230675.1 bacterium
ATCGAGCTGGCCGGAAGAGTACCGGTTGCCGGTCTGATTGTGGAATCCTCGTTCACCTCGGCCGCCGAGGTGGGACAGGCTATGTTCCCCTTCATACCGGTTAAGCTGCTGACACGGTATAGTTTCGACAACGCCGCCAAGATCGGCGGCCTGACCTGCCCGATTCTCATAACGCATTCGCCTGAAGACGATTTGATCCCGTACGCGATGGGCGTGCGGCTTTACGAGCTGGCGGGGGAGACAAAAGAGTTTATTGAGCTGTCGGGCGCTCATAATGAGCGGCTCTATTATGAGAGCGACTTGTACATCAACGGCTTACGGAGATTTCTCGGGTTGGACAAAAACGCTCCGGTTCAGGATCATATGAACGGGCAGTAACCTAAAACAATTGACAAAGATCGCTCCAATCCTTTTTTTAATCATCTTGTTCTGGACCTGCTAATTAAAGGGATTTGCCACGCTGGACGCCAACCGTCTGATAGAGTATACCGAACCCGTCCGGGATGACCTGGAGACGTTCGACCGCAAACTGCACGACTACCTGCGTGGGGATTCTCCGCTTATTACCTCCATAGCCCGTCATCTCTTGAGGTCCAAGGGTAAGCGGATGCGCCCGGCTTTTCTGTTTCTTTCGTCGCGGGCGGCCGACAACATCTCGGATCATTCGGTAGACGCTTCACTGGCGATCGAACTGATCCACACCGCCACACTGTTGCACGACGACGTCGTGGACGAATCGGACCTTCGTCGCGGCCGCGAAACCGTCAATTACAAGTGGAAGAACCTCATCTCGGTTTTGATGGGCGACTACATCTTCGCGAAGGCCTTCCGGATTATGGCCGACGCCGCTTCGATAGAACTCATTCGGGCGATCTCGCGAGCAACCGAGCGCGTTTCGGTCGGTGAGCTCCGTCAGATCGAAGAGACAGAAAACTACTCGCTCTCCGAAGATGAGTATTTGGACATAATTGCCGACAAAACCGCCTCTCTATTTGCGGTTTCCTGCGAGACGGGTCCCATTCTGAACAAGCGTCCTCCCGAGGAACGAAAACGGTTTGCGGATTTTGGAGAGAAGATCGGAACGGCGTTTCAGATTGCCGACGACCTTCTGGATTTTGTGGGCGAGCCCGAGGCTACGGGTAAGGAACCCGGCAACGACGTTCTCACCGGTCAGGTGACGCTGCCGCTCATATATTCTCTCAGGAAAGTCAACGAGGCGTCGGGGCGCGAGATCGTTAAATATCTCAAGTCCAGCAAGGGGGAGGACGAGGACAAGTTCACCAGAATAAATGCTTTCGTGAAGGAAAACGGCGGCCTCGACTATACTTTTCGCCGGGCCGAAGAGCTCGGAGAACAGGCCCTCGATTCCATCTCGGGCGTCGGCAAGTCCGTTTACTACGATTCCCTGACCGAAATGGTGCGGTACGCAGTTTCCAGGGCTTCCTGAGCGGCTCCTCCCAAAGTGATTATTCCTGCAGAATTCTTTCCGACCGGCCACGACCGGGACAACCCGCGCGTCCGGATCGAGTATAAGTAAGACAACATGTTCGGTATAGAAAACATATCCATCGACTTCCTGACAGGAAGTCCGGTTTTCGTATGGCTGGCCCTTGTCGTAATGGTCGGGCTGTCGGTCTGGTTGTACCTGCGCACAAATCCGCCCCTTTCGCTGCCGGTGCGACTGCTCCTGGGCTTCCTCAGGCTTGTGGCCGTCCTTGCTCTGGCCGCTGCTCTGTTCGAGCCGGTGATTAGTTATACCCAGAAGTTTGAGCGCCCCCGCCGGGTGGCGGTGCTTCTGGACAGATCCGCCAGCATGGACCGGGTGGAAGACGGCAAGTCCCGTCGGGTTCGTCTTGATTCGCTCCTCTCAAGTGGCGAGTTCGAACGTCTGAGAAACGCCACCAATCTGAACACCTGGTATTTTGGGTCCAATCTGGATCGAGCCGGCGATAAGGTCGGAACCGACAAAACGGCTATCGGTGAGGCCGTGCGCGAACTGGAGCAGATCGAACTGGCGGAGCCCTCTGACTATTGGCTGATGTTCTCCGATGGAAACGCGAACAGCGGCCTGAGGCCGTCCGAGGCCGCCGCCGGTAAGACGGTGCCGATCCACACCGTAGGCTTGGCCGGCGCTGCCGGGGATGTCGATGTAAGCATGGCCGAGGTTGATTTTAATCCGGTGGTGTTTGTCGGCAAGGCCAGCGAAATAAAAGTCAAACTGAGCTTCCACTCCGCGGCCGGGAGAAGAGCCCGAGTAAAACTGTCTGAGTCGGGTCGCCCTCTGACCGAGGATTCTTTTGATATTATCGATCAGGGCGGGTACGGCGAAGTTACGCTAAAGTACGTTCCGGATGCACCCGGTCAGAAGCTACTTCGGATCGAGGTCCCCCAATTGGAAGGCGAGACCGCGATCGGCAACAACCATCGCACGATTGCAGTCAAAGTCCTTAAGAGCCGGCTCGCAGTGCTATTGGCGGCCGAGAAGCCGGATTACGAGGTCGGATTTTTGAACCGTTATCTTCGCAAATCGGATCGGTTTGATGTTGATCTGCTCATAACGGGCCGCAAATCCGGGAATCTTGGTGGTCGCTTTCCGGCCGCACAGGCGGAGTGGAATCGCTACGACCTGATTGTCCTCTACGATCCTGATCCGAACGACATTCAGACCCGGCAAACATTACTCGACTCCTATCTCAAAGAGAGGGGAGGCGGTGTCTGGCTGCTTATGGGGCCGCAGTTCGCCGCTCGCGGACCACAGGAGTGGGCGAAGAATCTCCTCCCGTTTTATCCGGGAAGCCGCCGATCGGCGGTGTACTCGCAATTCCAGGGGGTGCCGGCTGAGGGTCATCTCTTTCACCCGGCGGTACGTCTGGCCGACGACCGCTCCTCAATTCGTGAGCGCTGGTCCACCCTACCGCCGTTCGAAATGCTCATAAGCTGTGACCAGATCGCCGCGGCCGGGACCGTACTAGCCTTCTCTTCGGGGACCGGTACCGAAGACGGCGCGCTGCCGCTGCTGGGTTATCGGCGGTTGGGCCCCGGCAAGCTCATTGCCAGCGCAGCCCTTCCTTTCTGGTCCTGGGGATTCAAAGGGATCGGCTATGGGACCGGCAGCGATGATTACGCCAGGTTAGTCGAAGGTCTAATTAGTTGGCTGACGGTGCAGGACGACTTTGACCCGATTCGCATCAGCCCGGAGCGGGAAGTCTTTTCGCGCGGCGAGCCGGTTAGATTCGAAGGTTTTGCGTTCGATCAGGGCTTTCGCCCCATTCCCGGTGTCACCGGGGTTGTGAAGCTGACCGGGGGCGAGGGTGAAGATGAATTCGAGGCCGACCTTATCCAGCGTGGGGAAGGTAAGTTTGCGGCCGAATTCACTCAGCTGCCGCCGGGACGGTACGTCTACGAAGCCCGGTTCGAGAAGGAAGGCCGTCTGCTCAAAGAGCGAACGGCGGAGATTCTGATAGAATCCTTTTCTCTCGAGGAATACGACCAGCGAGGCGACCCGGCGGTTCTTCAGGCAATATCTAGAGCTTCGGGGGGCAACTACACCGCTTATCGTGATTTCGCCCGGGCAGCTTCGTCTCTGGACATAGGTCGCGTAGAGGAGACGGAGATCGGGGAGATAGATTTGTGGGGGAAACTCTGGCTTCTATTGGTTTTTGTAGGAGCGCTGGCGCTGGAATGGTTCCTGCGAAAGGCCAATCATCTAATCTAGCTTGCGGGCGACCTTGGCGTAGGCTTCGGTAACAGACCCCATATCAACCTTTTCCGTCAGACCTATCTTGTGCTCGCAGAGGTTTTCTATCAAGTTTTTCATCCGCTCGGCGCAGGTGACGATTTGAGCAAGGCTGCTCCGCTGGTCCTCGGTCAGATTATCGTCGGCCTGAAGAAACTCGGCATAGCCAAGAATCCCGGCCAGGGGATTATTCAGATCGTGATTCAGGGTCAGGCAGTGACCGAGGTACGGTTTAAGCGCCCGAAAAAGGGCGAGTTCTTCTTGCAGTTCTTCGGCTGACGCCGTCGCAGACCGACCGGGCGCTTTTTTTGTCGACTCAGCAGTCATGTGATCAATCCTTATCAGACAGTTTCCCTTTTCACCTGTATCGGACGATTTACGTGCAAACTTACCGATGTCTGAGGTTGATTTCCGGGCCGGTTCTGCCTTTCTTGGGGCTCCAACGACAGCAGGACAAGACCACCGAATGCAAGCAGGGAGACAGCGAATGAAAATAGCGGTAATTGGAGCCGGGTTAATGGGGCGGGCAGCCCTTTACGATGCGGCTCGGGCCGAGAATGTAGAGAAAGTCGGCATATTCGATATCGATGAGAAGTTGGCGGCCGAAGTCGGCGAGCGATTCGGCGAAGGTAAGGCTGTGTCCGGACGGCTCGATGCGGGCGATGAAAATGCAGCCGCCGAAATCCTCTCCGGATATGACGCAGCGGTCTCCTGCGTAACCTACCGGTTCAACTCTGGCCTGACCCGGGCGGCCATAAAGGCCGGCTGTCATTTGGTCGATCTGGGCGGCAACAACGACGTGGTCAAAGGTCAACTCGAACTGGACGCGGACGCGCGCGATGCCGGCGTGATTGTCATCCCGGATTGCGGCCTGGCGCCGGGCATGGTGTCGATTATGGTGGCCGACGCCGTCGCCCGAATGGACAGCGTCTCGAAAGTTGAAATCAGGGTCGGAGGACTGCCACAGTCTCCCCGCCGACCGCTGAACTACCAGATCGTGTTTTCCCCCGAAGGCCTCATCAACGAATATTGGGAGCCCTGTGTGATCCTTGAAGAGGGTCGCAAGAAGACCGTCAATCCGATGACCGGACTGGAACAGTTGGAGTTCGACGGTATCGGGGAATTGGAGGCTTTTTATACTTCGGGAGGAAGCTCCACCCTGCCGGACACGTTCGAAGGGAAGATTGCCTTCCTGGATTACAAAACTATCCGCTATCCCGGACATTGCCTGCAGTTCAAGACAATGCTCGAATTGGGTCTGGCCTCGCGTAAGATGATCGAGGTTGATGGAACGATGGTAGAACCCCGGGCGGTGTTCAAAGCCGTGTTGGAAAACGCCCTGGGTTTCGACGACCCAGACATGATCCTCCTCCGCGTCGCAGTCGAAGGCCAGAAAGGCGGGGCGGCGTGTGCTCGCACTTATGAGATTGTCGACCGTCAGGATTCCCGAACCGGTCTGACGGCTATGATGAGGACCACGGCTTTTCCGGCGGCAATAATCGCCTGGATGGCTGCCTCCGGGAAAATCTCCGAACGCGGCGTCAAACCGCAGGAACTCGCTGTGGAGCCCTCGCAGTTCCTTCCCCAGCTCAAGAAGCGGGGTATCAACCTGGTGATCAAGGGGTGAGCCGGCCGGGTCGTTCTACCAAAGATCGGCCGGAAAGATAATGTCAAGCTTCACGTCCCGGTTCGGGTAGACCGTGACCGGGAAAGCCGTGGTGTCGGAGGCCGGAGTGTAGATTGCGCGTAGCCAGTGACCTCCAATCGGGACCCCCGCAAAGCTGAACTTTCCGTAAAGATCGGGATTGGTCGTGGCGATGGTCATGGATCCGGTGCCGTCGGGGTATACTAGCTGAAGCTGCATGGTGGCGGTGAAGGCGGTTCCCGGCATGGTCAGGTTAGCGTCCCGCACAACACCTTCGACCCTGTTAGACAGCAACGCCCCGGAGCTCGTCGCAAACACCTTATCAATGTTCATTCCGGAACCGGTTGACCTCATTGAGGACCCGGAATAGGCATATACGGCACCCCAGGCATCCTTTTTGAAATCATCCCCGTTGATACCCGCCCCGATATAGGGACCGTCCCAGGTAGTATAGCCGCCCGGGTTCAGCACGAGCGCGTCCAGATTGGGTGGCAAACCTCCTACATCGCCCACATATCCGAAATCGGACCGAGCGCCTTCGGCATAGACCTCGGGATTTCCAGCCATAGCCCGGGCCAGTTGATCCAGTTCGTTCTTGGTCTGCTCGTACCGGGCCGTTTCGATAGATTCATTCATCTTCATCGTCGCCACACCCGCCAGCAGGCCTATTATCAGGATGACTATGACGATTTCGACGAGCGTGAAGCCGCGTTGATTGGAGAGAGGGTTCTCGTACATCACGGCGCCCCCATGTCATACAGAGCCTGAACGTCGGAGGAGCTTAAGACTTGCCGGTAAATGCGGAGATCATCCATCTTGCCGCGCCAGGTGTAACCGGTCCGGTCGCAGCCGATTCGGAAACGCCCACTGCCGGTTCCGGGTCCGGCTGTAAGCGAAGTGCTTTCGCTGTGGAAAGCCCCGTCGACATAGAGCTGAACCCGGGCAGGGGAGGATCGGTAGGTTACAGCAATGTGATGCCAGGCGTTCTGGGCGTCGATCAGTCGATAGTTCGACCGCCAATTGTTGCCGCTCGGATGGTACAGCGTCATCCGCTTGGTTGTACCCGAGGAGTTATCCCATTGCAGCGTCCAATGGTTATCGTTTCCGGTCGGCGTACACTTCGAGAATATGGCGGCCCAAACTACCTGGTCGGAGTCGGCGTAGATCCAGACGCTGGCGCTGTAGTCGCCGGTCATCTGGAGCTCGGTGCTGTCGGTGGCTATGTCGAAATGATCGTCGACACCGTCGAATGCAAACGCTCCGCCGATTTTGCCGGTATCCCACCCGGCGCCGGGGGCGTCGTTCTGAAGGGTCAGATCCACGCTCTGGCCGCTGCCGTCGAAAGCGGTCTGTCCGGAGCCTTCGTCAAGCGTATAATGTCCCGCCAGCGAAGGTATGTTTCCAGTTCCATACCAGGCATCGATTGCCAGATGATACTCCTGGTATAGCGAAGAGCCGGGGAGAACCGAAACATAACGCGTCATTGTGTCGGCTTCTGGAAGCTTGATAATACCCAGGTCGTGATTGCCTATGGGAATCGAGTCAAACACAAAGTACCCGCCGCCGTCCACGGTCGAGACCTCCGTTCGCCAGCCACCGGAGCCGCTGGGATAGGTCATGAAAACGCTGATCGAATCACGTTTGGTCCCCGGCGGGGTGCCGTCGAGATCAAGCACAATTCCCGAGACTTCGTTGCGGAGCAGGTCACCGTTCGAGCTGGCAACACGCCGGACGATATCTCCCGATGTGGTAGGTCCGCCGCAGCCTCCGCCCGATACGGTCTTGCCTGTGGACTCTATCAATACACCCGGTGTGTAGACATAGTCGTCGCCCCAGGCATCTTTCTTGTAGTCGTCCGCGATCTGGGTGAAGCGGTTGCTCACGTATGGCCCGGCCCAGGTGGCAAAGCCGCCGGGATTGGACACAAGAGCATCAAGATCAGGCGGTACCGCCCCGACATCTCCCACATACCCGAAATCTGATCGGATTCCGTTATTCTGCAGATCCGGGTTGCCGGCGATGGCGTAGGCGAGAGCGTCCAGTTCCTGCTTAGTCTGCTCCGATTTGGCCGAATTGTAGACGCTGGCACCGGAGCGGAAAGCCACCGTGGCCAGGATACCCATGATGACCACCACCAGTATGAGCTCAATGAGGGTGAAGCCCTTACGATTCGATCTACGGAGCATACTGCACCTCCACCCACACCTGAGTGCAATAGGCCGGGAAGACGGAGTTCTGTCCGCGCAATCTGACACCTGCCTGCAGGCTGGTGATCTCTGTCCAGGTCCAGGCAGCACCCGTGTTGGGGTTGATCGTCCACTGCTCGCTGTAGTCGGC
>JAAERE010000089.1 GCA_024230675.1 bacterium
CAAACCGGACATGGGGAGAATCCCGGACAGGGCAACCACAGGGGGTTGCCCCTACGGCGCCATTGCGGGATTTGGTTGATGGATTCATGAGAATAAGCGGATAGCGTGAAAAACTACAATTGGGGCACGTTTCCGTGCAAATAATGGCAAGGTAATTATTACGAACGCGTTATCCGCAATGTAGGGGCAGGCCCCTGTGCCTGCCCTGCCGGCGCATTACAAAAAATTAATAATGGGCGGTAACGGTCGGCAGGGGAATCATGCCGGATAAGGCAACAATACCGGACATGGGAACAATGCGGGGCAGGGCAACCACAGGGGGTTGCCCCTACGGCGCGATTGCCGGATTTGGTTGATGGATTGAAAATAAAATGCGGATGGCGTGAAAAACCACAATTGGGGCACGTTTCCGTGCAAATAATGGCAACGTAATTATTATGAGCGCGTTATCCGCAATGTAGGGGCAGGCCCCTGTGCCTGCCCTGCCGGCACATCCCAAAAAACCAATCATGGGCAATCACGGTCGGCAGGGGAATCATGCCGGGCAGGGCAACCAAACCGGACATGGGGAGAATCCCGGACAGGGCAACCACAGGGGGTTGCCCCTACGGCGCCATTGCGGGATTTGGTTGATGGATTCATGAGAATA
>JAAERE010000090.1 GCA_024230675.1 bacterium
TCGGGAGACCGACGCCCGTGACGTCACGGTCAAGCGCCAGTACGATGTCCTCGGCCGTCTGAGGTTCGTCGACTACCCCGAGAGGGACCTGGATACCATGTACGACTGGGACGACAAGGCGGTCCCCTTCTCCAAAGGGCGAATGACGGCGATCCGACGCAACCGCGAGTCGGTGGACTATCGGTACGATCGCTTTGGGCGTATGACCCAGGACGGCGCTCTCACCTACGGCTACGACAAGAACGGCAACCGGAAGACAATCGGCTACCCTGGTGGTGTCACCGCGTCGTACACCCACGACTACGCGGACCGGCAGGCGACGCTCACTTTCCAGGCCGGCGAGCAGCCCCCGCAGTCGCTCGTGACGTCGGCGTCATACAAGCCCTTCGGACCGCTCTTGAGCCTCTCCCTCGCCAACGGTCTCACTGAAATCCGTACCTACACAGCCCGTTACTTCCCGCTTACTATCGAGGTTCTGGATCGGCTGACCTGGACCTACCAGACCGATGGGTTGGGCAACGTAACGGCAATCGTTGATAGCCTCGATCCCAGCGCCAGTCGGACCTTCTCATACCAGGACTATCAATACTACTTGACTGCCGGTGTCGGGCCGTGGGGTGACCTTGGCTGGACCTATGACAAGATGGGTAACCGTTTCACCGAAATCCGGGACGGGATCGGCAGCCAGTACACCTACCGTCCCAATGCTTCGGGGGGCAACTCACCTCAACTCGCCCGATTGACAGTAGGTGCCGAGGAAACGCCCACACGCTTCTTCTATGATGCTGCGGGAGACCTTACGAACATAGCAGCTCCAAAGTTACGCGCTCGCCATACCTATAACGCAGCAAAACGGCTAGCTGAGATTCGCAGTGAAACAGCAGGCTCCCCCGGAAAACATACGA
>JAAERE010000091.1 GCA_024230675.1 bacterium
CGGGGTTAACGGTACGGGGTTAACGGTACGGGGTTAACGGTACGGGGCTAACGGTACGGGGTTAGGGGTACGGGGATGAGGGTACGGGGTTGACGGTACGGGGGTTGGTGGAAGTGGGTCGTTAAAACTTCTGGACGTCTGCCGAGTAAAATGTGGTCTCGCATGCAATGCAAAAAATCACGGAAGAATCTAGATTGCGCCGGGCGACGGCGCGTTTTGGGCGACGCTTTTATAAGTATCACATTTCTCTTCATTTTAGAACAGCTACTACAAATTCACCAAAACTATGTAAATAAATCTGGTACAAATGTTGACAACTTATACAATTAATTATGTGCAACTACTAAATACTATGAACAAACAACTACTAGAATAATTACAAAAGTGTAAAACCTGTATAATACTTAGTGTGTAAAAAGTACTATTTACATTTTATACAGTACTTCATACATTTGATACAATTCTTTTGTAACTCTTTTATTACTACTACCTACCTACCACTTTATTGTAACACTTTGTCACCTATCATTACGCCTACATTCTCCTTCGTACAATTCTTTTGTAACTCTTTTCTTACTACTACCTACCTACCACTTTATTGTAACACTTATGTCAACTGTCCTTACCCCTACATTATCCTTGAAAACCGCATCATCTGCCACATCGTGCCGCGCGCGCCAGCCCGATGTGGCATTCTTTCTAAACCTCCCCCTGCTTCCACATTTAAAATATCCAAAATGCTTGAAAAGTGCTCCAACATGCACCAAAAGTACTATAAAATTCTTCC
>JAAERE010000092.1 GCA_024230675.1 bacterium
CGTATCGTCCGGCGTGGCTCCGACCGTGGTGTCGTCCACGGCCACAGTAACGTCCAATTGCGGATTGGTCTCGAAATCGAGCGTCTCCCCGGCCTTCAAGTAGAGGACCGTGCCATCGATCTCGAACATGGCCGCGTCGTCCCCACTCAGGCTCAGCGTCTCCGTGCCGAGTGCATCGTCGGTGACGACAATGTCAGCCACCTTGACACGAGGCGTGGTTGTCGCATCTTCGAGAAGCGTCGTCGTCGTGTTCGTGAGGGCCACTGTAGGCGCCTCGTTCACATCCGTCACGCTAATGGCCAGCGGGGCCGTATCGTCCGGCGTTGCTCCGACCGTGGTGTCGTCCACGGCCACAGTAACGTCCAATTGGGGATTGGTCTCGAAATCGAGCGTCTCCCCGGCCTTCAGGTAGAGGACCGTGCCGTCGATCTCGAACATGGCCGCGTCGTCACCACTCAGGCTCAGCGTCTCCGTGCCGAGGGCATCGTCCGTGACGACAATGTCGGCCACTTTGACACGAGGCGTGGTGGTCGCATCTTCGAGAAGCGTCGTCGTCGTGCTCGTGAGCGCCACCGTAGGCGCCTCGTTCACATCCGTCACGCTAATGGCCAGTGGGGCCGTATCGTCCGGCGTGGCTCCGACCGTGGTGTCGTCCACGGCCACAGTAACGTCCAATTGGGGATTGGTCTCGAAATCGAGCGTTTCCCCGGCCTTCAAGTAGAGGACCGTGCCATCGATCTCGAACATGGCCGCGTCGTCACCACTCAGGCTCAGCGTCTCACTGCCGAGTGCATCGTCGGTGACCACAATGTCAGCCACCTTGATTCGAGGCGTGGTGGTCGCATCTTCGAGAAGCGTCGTCGTCGTGTTCGTGAGAGCCACTGTAGGCGCTTCGTTCACATCCGTCACGCTAATGGCCAGTGGGGCCGTATCGTCCGGCGTTGCTCCGACCGTGGTGTCGTCCACGGCCACAGTA
>JAAERE010000093.1 GCA_024230675.1 bacterium
GCACACGTTCGGCTCGGGCATCAAACAACTTCCGGCGCAAAGCAGCCATGTGGCCGTCGAAGTCATCCCTTTTGTATTCACTTTCGACACGTTCAGATAGGGCGTTGAGATTCAGGATATTGTGACCTTCAAAATTCCCCCCCTCCGTCACGTTGTAGAAGCGGCAGAACAGGTCGGCGTCTTCGCCGAGGATGCTGTACATCTCGTCCTTGGACCAGACGTAGAACTTGCCTTCTTCGCCTTCGCTGTCGGCGTCGAGCGCGGAGTAAAAGCCGCCGGTCTCGTGGGTCATTTCACGGAGGATGAAATCCAGCGTCCCTTTCAGAGTTTCGAGATACATCTTGTCGCCGGTCATCTGGTAGGCTTCGGCATAAAGCTGCGCCAGCAGACCGTTGTCGTAGAGCATCTTTTCGAAATGCGGCACGAGCCATTTTTCATCGACCGAATACCGCGCGAAGCCGCCGCCGATCTGATCGTAGATACCTCCCTGCGCCATGCCCTTGAGAGCTTTGTTGGCCGCCTGAAGATAAGTCAGGTCGCCGGACCTGCGATAGTAGCGAAGGAAAAACGAAAGCTCGGTTGCGTGCGGAAACTTCGGCGCGTTGCCGAACCCACCGTGAGTCTGGTCGAACCCCTGCATGAGGCCTTCGGCTCCCCGGTCGAGCATGCTTGCGCCCAGCAGGCTCTGTCCCATCTTCTGATTCACCTGCGCGGAGATCTGGCTAAGAATGCGCTCGGAGGAATTGAGTATCTTCTCCCGCTCCGTTTGCCAGGCGTTGGCGACCTCGGTTATCAAACGCCCAAACCCCGGACGGCCGTACTTGTCGTCGGGCGGGAAGTAGGTCCCGGCGAAAAACGGTTTGAGGTCCGGCGTCAGAAAAACCGTCATCGGCCAGCCGCCTCCTCCGGTTATCGCCGTGGTGAAAGTCATGTAGATCTGGTCGAGGTCGGGGCGCTGTTCGCGGTCTACTTTTATCGACACGTAATGCTCGTTCAGGATATCCGCTATCTCTTCGTTCTCAAAAGACTCCCGCTCCATCACGTGACACCAGTGACAGGCGGCGTAACCGATCGAAAGGAAAATCGGCTTGTTCTCTTCTCTCGCTTTGGTCAGCGCCTCGTCCCCCCACGGGTACCAGTTCACCGGGTTATGGGCGTGAGACAGGAGATAAGGGGAGTTTTCATTTACCAGGTGATTGGTGTATCGGTGTTTCGTTTCCGTTGTCGGCATGTTTTCTACCTCTTGCGCCTTGGGGAGGCCGAGACTCAGGATCAAAATCAGGGCGGAAGCGCCTGCTGTCAGGCTTATCAGACCTACTGAAGGATGTCTGGTCAAGTTCGTTACTCCATC
Organism: bacterium; assembly: GCA_024230675.1. GTDB lineage: Bacteria > Zixibacteria > MSB-5A5 > GN15 > FEB-12 > JAAERE01. The sequence continues at coordinate 1,352 of JAAERE010000093.1, forward strand.
CAGCGTGGTTACATACGAAACAGACTCCGTCTGTCGTAGGGTCTACAACAGGTGATACGGCCGATCGTTCGACTTTTGGTTAAAAAACTGGATGGGCGGAGCCCATTATAACGGACGAGAAAAACAAAAGGCGGGACTTGCTAGTGGATGTCAACTATCGGCAGGAAAAAGCCGGAAACTGTCAGGTTCACGAACGGCAGGGTGTCATCGACACCTTTGACATGAAGGCGGTTTTCTATCCTGTCGAAGCCAGCTTCGAGATCAAAGAAGAAATGATCGCACAAAAAGCCTTTGGCGCCCAGCGAAGCCGCGAGGGTCTTCTGCACGACGCCGGTCGGGAAGGGTTCGCTGTAGTTGCCCTCGACCTCAAGCCAGGGCATAGTCCACTCAGCATCGACCCGACCTTCCCCCTGCCGCCAGTAACTGAGATTGGCAGACACGGATAGAAAGTCCTGCAGCCATCGAATAACCGCCAGTTCGATCCGATCGTAGTCGTTTCCGAGCGCGCTGCCGACAGGCGTTCCGTCGTTGAGATAACGGTTGCGTTCGAACCGCTGGTTGAAAGTCCAGTTGCTCACGCGGCTGTATTCGAGGCGAACGTCGGTGTTTTCGATCACATCGGCGAAATAACCTCCGCTCACGATTCCGAGCTGGTCCGGCTCCTTGTCGCTTTCGACTCTGCTGTCGAACTGGAGGTCATCGACCAGCACCTGCCCGTACAGCTTGATGCCGGCTTTCGGCTTGAAGCTGAAGTCGAACCCGACCATCGTATTGTCGTCAAGACTCTCGTTAAGCTGGGTGCCGTGGAAAAAGATCAAGGGATTCAGATAGAACAGCTCAAGCTGCCGACCCGGACCGCCAAACACCACCGTCTCGAACAGACCCACCGTGAGTTTCGGGCTAATATGGAAATCGTATCGGTGCGCGGCGAGGTAACGGTTCTCAAACGATTCAACACCGTCGCGTTCTGGCGTGCGGCCGTCGAGCCGGGCCAGTCGATAAGAGATCACCAGCCTCCCCCAGCGAAGCGAATAGCCGAACCCGTCGAGGTTTTGCCCCGACGAGAACAGCAAGGATCTTCGCGGCCCCCAGAAGCCACCGTATCTTCCAGCAATAAGGTCAAACCGATCGGTGTTGTAGGCCACAAATGCCTGCCGGACGCTGCCCGCCAAACCGCGCCATTTTTTGCCGGTGTAGTTTTCGTCTTTCGCCAGAGCTTCATCGAGCACGAAGCTCCCGTATACGGACAGCTTGTTCAACGGCTGTCCGGCGACCACACCACGAAGTTTCTCGAACCCCTGTGGTCGAGCCTCCCTGGCGAAGCTGAGTTCCTCTGCAGCAAGAAACCCAAACAGGAGCTTGTCCCCGCGCACAGCATCCAGAGGTTTGAACGGCCCAAGAAGATCGGACCAGCGATCAAGCCGATAAGGGGCCCGTTGATAGTCGAATCGATCCAGGGTGAGAGCGTCAACTCTCTCGAAACGATCGTAGAGGAAATCGTACTCAGGCTGTCCGACCGGCATAACTCCGGCCCCGACAGATCCGGCGACAAACCAGATCGCAAAGAGTAGATTTGTGTAAAGCGGAATTTTCTTTTTCATAGCGGTGACCTGATCCATGGCACCAGCAGATCAAAAAAGTTGGTTCAGGCGCGTCCTGTTCGCCTCAACTGCCGGACCCCTTCATAACCGCCGGGAAAGTCTTGGCAATGATTTTGGCGTCGAGCCAGAGCGACCAGTTATCGATATACTGAAGATCCAGCCGCATCCATTCCTCGAAATCGATCGCATTCCGACCGTTGATCTGCCACAGGCAGGTCAGCCCCGGTTTGACCGACAGCTTGCGGTGCTGCCAGGGTTCGAAGCGACTTACCTCGGAAGGCAGCGGCGGGCGCGGCCCGACCAGAGACATTTCCCCCCGAAGAACGTTCATAAACTGCGGGACTTCATCGATAGAATACTTGCGAAGGAAACGGCCGACCCTGGTTACCCGGGGGTCCCGCTTGATTTTGAAAACGGGGCCGGACATCTCGTTCTTCTCAAGCAGGTCGTCTTTTCGACCTTCGGCATCGCAGCACATTGTCCGGAATTTGTAGAGGGCGAATTGTTTACCGTTGACGCCGGACCGGGTCTGCTTGAAAAACACCGGGCCCCGACTGGTCAATTTGATAGCCAGAGCGGTCACCAGCATGATAGGAGACAATACCAGGAGTCCGAACAGGGCGCCCAGACGGTCCATTAGGCTCTTGCCCATCAGTGCTACCTGGTCCTCCGGATCCGACCGATAAACCATGGCCGGCATGCCGTTAACATATGAAGGCCTTATGCGGGCCAGTTTTGGATCGTACACACTCGGCATAACAACAACTCTAACACCCATGTTCTCTGCGACCGCCAAAACTTCGGATCGCGAAATATCGTCGGCCTCTACGGCCCAGAAAATGGCATCCACCTGAGTATTGGCGATCACCTCCCGGAGGGAATCGGGATGCCCAACCAGTGGCACATCGCGATAACGCCAGAGTCCCTTCCGATGGAAATCAAGAAAACCGATCAGGCGCGTGTCAAGTTCCGGAGAATTCAGCACCATATCGGCCACTTTTTTGGCTCGGGCGCCGCTTCCGACAATTAACGCTTGTTGTACGGCTGTCTTAATCTGTCCGTCCGTTCTATCGCATTCTGCCAGGTGATGTATAACAAATCTCGAAAAATTCATCAAGCAAAATTGCGCGGCCAGATTGGCAGCAAAATAGGCCGTCATTACCCAAAGGCCTGTTGGCCAGTCGAATACGAAGCAGGCCGCCAGAAAACCCACGCCGATATGGGCCTCATCAAGAACAAGTCGCCAGCCGTGTTTCCTTATCTTGTACGAGGACAAGACAGGTTTGAGCCCACGAGTGTTCAAATATCCGTACCGGATCAGCACCAGGGCGGTCAAAGCCGGCCAAAACCAGACTCCGATCTGTCCAAGAACCGAGAGGGTTGCGGCGAATATGGTAGCGGCCAACAAGGCCGCTCCCGCCTGTCCGGACGCCATTAATGAGATTTTTCTGACAACCTGGACGTTTGACCACCCCAGACGGTGAAGCCCGTAGTCCCCCATAGAAACACCAGTATGATTCTGCAAAGCCCGTCCCCTTTTTGACGAAGACAACCTTTCCAGCCCGACTGCTGTTTGGGAAACGGTCACGCTACCACTGCCCCCTATTGAGCAGAATATCGGCCGGTTCGGCTGTCTGTACATGGAGCTAACACTCCGTATATCGTCAGCCTGACCGATTCCTTTAGGGGCCGTCAGACCGGCCAGGGGCAGCGGGTGTCTGTAACAGGATCTGGGTACCATGCGCAAGTCCTTTTGCGTCAAAGTATTACATAGTCAGCGCCTAAAGCTCAGGCGGCAGGCGCCAGGCCCTAGACCATCTATCTATAGCTCGTCGAGTCCAACCAAGTTGCCTTCCTTGGAGTTCTTGCCAACCATTCTGTTGATCACTTCGGGAGGCCCCGCCTCGACAGATATCTCAGCCGGCCGGTGAAACATCACCGCTCGCTTGTCTATGTCGTCCATCGTGTAATATTCAGCCGGCATTCGCGAGAAAGCGTGCAGCAGCCTGTCGTTGGACAACGGTGACTGAATGACATAGCGAACGTAGTTTTTCAAGCCGGGATAGCCGCTCAAATTCTCGATCGGTGCCGAGTGCTTCGCAAGGAGGTTCCCCACGCGCGCCGGATCTGCTACTCGCATCAGCAGGAAATCCGTCGCCGTGATACGGTTCTGCACCCCCAGGCGCGTCAGGCGAGTGGTCAGCCGCAACGATTCGTCGTGGACCGTGGTCAACCGCAGGGTCCGGGCTTCCTCATTGGCCAGCGTCGTGACGATTATCTTGTACAGGGTTGTCGATATGCCGGTCCAGGCAAAAGTCTCTTTGAAGTTGCCGATCAGGCCGGGTGAACCGATCAAGTAACCGGACTCGTCGGACCGAATCCCAAAACCGGCCGTAAGCGATCGTGCTATTATCACGTGGGCGTTTTTCTCAAGCACGGGCAGCGCGCTGATTCCGTAGAAGTCGAGGTACTTTTCATCCACTATGAGAATACCGCTCTTGACTCGATCGGCAATAGCCTCGAGATGTTGCAGGGAATAATCCGCACCCGTCACCCAGTTGGGACAGGCCAGGTATACTATCTCATGTCCGGTCTTTAGCGCCGGAATCACGTCGGCCGCATGGCCCATGAAAGGTGTAGGGCCGGGCAGTTCTTCAACGGGAAGGCCGGCCCGCTCAGCCGCCATCTCTACGTCGGGAGTCGCCAGTCCGCCGACAATTAAGCGGTCCGCGGTATCGCCGACATGATTGAGCAGGGCCGTCAGCAGGTCTGTGTAATCTACGAACGGCAGTATCATCGAGCCGCTCAGGCCCAATCCGGCGCCTAGCTGCCGGCTCAGGTCATCCAACTGATCTCTGGATATGATTCCCGGTTGACTCATGATGGAATCCTTTCGTTTGTGTCTCCGCATCGGCCGTGTCGGTCTTTCGCCGTCGTGAAGTTAGTCCACCGAGCGACAACACCTTCGAGCTGCGAATTGATGAAGTTGAGTTTGGAGAAAACGCTGAGGAAGCGGCCGAAGTGGATTCCGGCGCCTCCGTAAGAAATGAATGTTCGCGATACGCTGTTCTGTGGCATAGCTTCCTTGCTCACGCTTCTACTTCCAGTACTTTATCCTTTGCAAGCGGGGTGCCGAGTCACACGCGACTCGCACACAACGTTGTAACGCGATGTACCTCAACAAGTAACGACACCTGACCCGCCCCTTAACACAGGCAGCTTTGCCCTCCGAGCGGCACTTTTTTCCGATCACACGGGAAAATTCTCCGAGCGAACAAAAAGCGACCGTCCGGAACCTGTGGCGGGTCCCGGACGGTCTTTTGGAAGGTGGGAAGAGAGACATCATTGATGTCACTATTTTGTCAAAGCTGGACCTAAAGACGATCGATCAGCAGTATGCTGGTTAGCACACCCGTGGTCGTCGTCAAAACTGTCCCGAGGGTTTTTGTCCAGTTGCGGTCCTTATGAATCTTGGTTGGCACTACGACGATATCTCCCATGTCCACATGCTTGCCCTGCGTTCCGTTGCCGGAATACACTTCGCCGTTAGCCTTGATTAGTCTGAGACCATCTTTATCGGCGTCACGAGTGAAACTTCCGGCCCGTCTAAGGTAGTACTTGACCTTCTCCCCCTGTCTGAAAGCGATTGTTCCGTTGGAGCCGACCGCGCCAAGTACGGATATGCCGCTGGGCCGGGTGGGAACGAAAATCTTGTCGCCCGGTTCCAGTTTGACATCGACCGGACCGCCCCGCCGCGCCAGGACCTCGTTGACGTCCAAAACGATTCGATTCATTGACTCCGGCTCGTATTCAAACAGCATCTGTCGCGTGACATGGCCCAGCGAATCCTCGCGCAGCGGCGAGGAACGTTCAAGGAGCCTCGGGATGTTCTGCCGGACCAGATTCTCACCTATCGACCGACGCTCGAAAATCGTACCTTCGGGGAAAGCCTGATCGGTAATCCCGCCGGCCCTCATGATAAGCTGATAAAGAGTCTCTTCTCTCGACGACAGGACGTATTCTCCGGGATACAGCACTTCGCCGTCGATTCGGACCGTGCGATGCATCTGCCATTGGGGAATCCGGCGAACGTACACCCGGTCGTCCTCTTCGAGGACCGCTTGCCCGGCATCGCTCTCCCTGAGTCCAACAAACTGAAGGGAGACTTCGCCAAGCGAGTCAACCCGGGCGACCTCGGCACGTAGCATCGAGGCACTTCTTTTGTGGGACCCGGCCAGAAAGATCAGGTCGGATACGGTCATGTTGTCGTGCAGTGGATATCGACCTGGGTTTTTTACTTCACCCTCGATATAGACGTGTCTTTCCCAGGCTACGTCGCGAACCGAATAGATGTGCAACGAATCTCCGTCCTCAAGAAGAACGTCCTGATCCGAAGAACCGTTGAGGATACTACTCAGGTTGATCGACAAAACTTCGGTGCGCCAGTCAGCGTGCCGACGAAAGAGGTTCGCACGCTTCAGGTAGACGTCGTAGGGCTGCAGTTCCGACCTGTCGATCAAGTAGGACACGCGGGCCGAATCGCCGCGTTCGTAAAATCCCGGATGCTTGACCATGCCAAACACCGAAACCATGTTCGTTTTCATCTCGAATACGGAAAATACCGTCAGTCGGTCACCGTCAAGCATAGCGACGTCAACCACGCTGTCCGGCCTGGCCGTATTCAGGTTTAGATCGAGGACTTCCCACTCGCCGCGCCCGGCTATACGGTCGAGCATGACCCGATCAAGATAAGCATCGGCCGTGGCCCTACCCGCCAACGTTAGCAGGTCCAGGGCGGATTGGTCCTTGGTTAGTTCGTAAATTGCCTCGCGACGGATCTTTCCCCGGACGGCGACCCTTGGACCCGCCACCGGGACGAAAATCGCATCGCCCGATTCAAGACGTATGTCAGAAGAATTATCACCCTCAAGCAGGAACTTGTAGAGATCAACCCCCGCAACCCGCTTGCCGCTGCGCATGAGGCGTATGTCTCTCATGGAGCCGTTTTCGGTCGGACCGCCGGCCAGATACAGGGCGTTGAAAAGCGAGGTTAGCGAAGACACCGTGTATGCGCCGGGACGGTTGACCTCACCCGTCAGATAAATCCGGATCGAGCGGATCTTTCCCAGCGAAACGGTCATGTCAAACCGGGAATATACTCCGGCAAATTTCTTCTTCAACTGTCGTTCGAAATCGCCAAGCGTCTTGCCCCAGGCGATCAGTTCTCCGAGACGGGGAACAAAAATCTTCCCCTCACGATCAACTGTCAGCGCATACTCTTTCTCGACCTGCCCCCACAACGCCACGATGAGATTATCGCCGGGACCGAGAATGTAATCTGAGGCCGAGGCGATATCGTTGGGCGGGCTGACCTCGCGCGGTCCGGAAAACAGCTCAAGACCAAACGGCCGAAGACTCTCAAAAGCGGTCAAGCGCTGGCTCGTTCCCCCAGAGGACAGATCCTCTGACGCGGCGTAAGGGGATTCCTTTCCTCCCGCCGCCAGACCGTCTGCCACCGGCAGGCCGATCTCCGGGTTGGTTTCGTAGACCTGGGGGGACTGGTAGCTGTCGACACCGTCGGCACTCTGACCGGTCGTTCGCTGCTGGTACATTTCCACAAGCGCCGCCTGATCCTCCGCGCTTAGCGAGGACAGATCCTGCGCCGACACTTTGCTGAACCAGTTAAGGCATACCAGGATTATGATTAATAGTAGCCAGAAAAATTTCTTGAACATTCTCACCTTCCTATGGCAAAAAACCAACAGTTTGTCGGCTCGTTCGCATCCTTCCCGCACAGTCAAAAGCAAGGCCGGTGCCAAGCGGAGGCTACCTATAGTAACCCGTTATGGAACAACACTATATCTGTGTGAGCAGCCCGACCGGGAACCGCCATGAATCCATCAACTGAGAAACAGCTTCCGTCTGAACTGGGAACTGTTTTCCCTAAAAGGAAAAAAACGTCGTGTGATAGACTGGATAATCCGGACCACGTTGGCTGGTTGGCGGACTTACGGCGGTAAGCTGTTCGACAGTATATGACTTTACTTTTCTTAAGTTCATACGTCGCCGAAAACACACGAGAGACTTCGCTGTCCGGAAGAGGTGGTTCCGGGTTCGGCACATGACTTCTAACTAATAGCATGACAGCAGTTTATTAGCGATCCGGAGGAGCATATTTAGACCCTTCCTACTTGACTTTGCCTGAGCGAAGCAGTAACTTGCCTACCGTTTTTTTAGATAATGTGCCCGCTGGAACCGTCTCTGTAAGAGAAGAGGTTGCGTACTGGGATTGACTGATAAGACCCTGATCTGGACGGTGCTGGGATTCGGACGACAGCCGGGTAGGGATAGGAACAATTATTATTTCACTAACATGACGGAGAATTGGATGCGGTTTGTAAGACTTTCCGGGTGTGTTCTGCTTTTGCTTGCTCTGTGCGGTCCTGCACTGTATGCGAGCGGCTTTGAGAACACAGGCCTGGGTACCACTGCCAGAGGAATGGGAGGCGCGTTTCGAGCCGTTGCTAACGACTGGAGTGCTGCTTACTATAATCCGGCCGGATACGCCTACATCGTTGACGAGCATTTCGGCGCCAGCGTCGGTTTCATCCATCTGCGCAACGAGCTGACCCCGGATTACCGGATCACTGACGGTTTCGAAAACGAGTACGAATGGGGCTATGCCAACGGCCAGACTCTCTACAACTATCACAGAATTCTTAACAACCCGGCCGCCGGAATTGTCGTCCGCCTGCCGATCTGGGGCGAAACGGTGCTTGGACTCTCCGCCTATCAGCCGTTCGACTACAGCATCGGCTGGGAGCTTTACTCTCCCGAAGCATCCGGCTTCACCACCTACAACGACTCCATTACCGACTATCCCGGCGGTCAGTACAAAAACGATCTGGACGTGGTTGCATTTCAGCTCACCGCCGCCCGGGAGTTTTCCGAGGACAAGCTGTCTGTCGGCCTCGGCCTGCAGCTGCTTCGTGGCGACCTGCTGTTCAACGATATGACGCTGCGGGCAAACCCGAGATCGTATCCTTACGACCAGCGTCCGCGAGACCGCATCCCTCAATATACCAAGAACGAAGGACGCGGCTGGGGTTTTGGCATTCGCGCTGGTCTCCTCTTCAAGGCCAACGAGAATTTCAGAGTCGGTCTCTCCGGATATTATCCTTCAGAGATCACGATCAAGGGCGATGCGTACTTCGAATACTACCTCCCGCTCAGCACTGAACTCCTCCGCGACGCCAACATCACGGCAATCGACCGTATTTTTGTCGGCGGCAGTGTCTTCGGTCTCACTTCCGATTTCGAGGCCAAAATGAAACTGCCCCCGTCGGCTGGCATCGGCCTGGCCTATCAGGTCACCGACAAACTCCTTGTTTCGCTTGACGCCGAGTACACGTTGTGGTCGCAGTATGAAGGCTTTGAATTCACCTACACTGGTTTCAACGGTTTCAAGTCCGACGACAATCCCGACGATGACCATCGGGCCGAAGAGGCGTTTTTCACGGCCGACCTGAGCAACCCGGTTGACTGGGACAACACTATCAAGGCTGCGCTCGGCATCAAGTACGACCTTTCCGGCGCGCTTACACTGATGGCAGGCGGCTCCTTTGATCAGTCGCCTTCGGAAGGTTCTACCGAGGTCACTCCGCTCTTTGTGGATACCGGCGACAAGCTGGGCATCAACATGGGCGGCGTCCTTCATGTCAACCAGTGGGATCTGGGAATCACCGTGGGCTACATTGACTATCCCAGCCTCGACGTGGAAGGCCTGACGGACATCAACGAGGACCTCAAGTTTGACAATTTCCCCGGTGAGTACACGGCCAGTACCTATGAAACAATCCTGTCTCTCGGCTACCGGTTCTAGGAGATATAGAAAATGCCAAGATCAAGATATATAATCGCTCTTTTACTCATTCTCGGCGCCTCTCTGGTACTGATGTTGGGGTGTGACGACCGCGGCACAAATCTGACCGCCGACGGCCTGAAGCAGGTTTTCCTGGACAGTACCGGAGTGTGGCCCGAAGGCCAGCACGTCATCACGCCGCAATTGAAACTGCAGTTGAGGAACCCCGAGGGTCTCCTGCTGGGGGCGGCGTTCCTTCCTGAGACCCGGACCGACGACGCCACGCCGGCACCGACTCTGATATTGCTGGCGCCCGAAGGCGGCGACCACTTTCACTATTTCAAGGCCGGTCTGGAACAGATCGCCAAGGAAATGATCGCCTCCGGCGAGATTCAGCCCATGTACATTTACTGCGTGGGCAACAACCCGCTCTTCGGCGGCTATTTCTACTCTAGCCCTTACGCCTACGACAGTGCCTCGGCTTGCGGTGACTATGATCGCATAATCGGCTCCGAGCTGATCCAGCACATCCACGAGGTATTCCCGGGCACTATTGAGCAGAAATCGAAGCGGGGTATCGGCGGCATCGGCCAGGGCGCTTACGGCGCTTTCCGGGCGGCCATTCTCAATCCGGATGCGTTTTCGTCAATTGCCGTGGCCGACGGCCCTCTAGATTTTGATGGTCCGGCCGGTATCAGCGGCCTGCACGATCAGTTCCAGAACGTGATTGATGAACAGCGGGCGTATTTTTATACGCGTAACGACGACACCGTGCCGTTCAGCTTCCACGCCAACTATGACAGTTCCAAGACCCTTCCGCTCTCACGTATGTTCATCGGCGGATCTCTGGCCTTCTCGCCCAATGACACTCTGGTAGAATTCCCGCGCACCGACGCCTCTCACTGGGAGATCGGCGATCGGTATAAGGTGGCCGACTCATCCATGCCCGGCGGCGGCGATTCGGCTACTTTCATTCCGGACGTGCTGCAGGATATTGACCAGGATGAGGACTTTGACTTCCATCTCCCGTTCGACAGCCTCGGACAGGCTTATATCGACGGCAACGCCTCCAATCCGGCCCACTGGGCGTGGGGACGGTGGATGCAGAACAACCTCGACACCCTGCACTCGCGAGCGGGCGGCAGCCCTCTCCAGGGCGCCAATATCTGGGTAGGCAGCAATCCCGGCGCTCGCTGGTCCTATTATGAAATGACGCAGTCCTGGGTTTCTTTTATGCGAGCACAGGGCTATCCGGTTGAAGAGCATGAGTATTACAGTTTTGACGGCTCTGTCGAATCCGATGAATACTTGCACGACCTGCTGCGAAAGATGCTCAAGTTCCATTCGGACAATTTCGGTGACTAGCCCCGACTGACTTGACTATATTCAGCCCGGAGGAACTTTTCCCTCCGGGTTTTTTTTTAGTCTATGAAAAGAGGCGAGGATTCTGATATGAATGACGAAGGCAGATACGACCTGATTTCAATCGGCGCGCACCCCGACGACGTCGAAGTGGGCACCGGAGGCGTCCTGATTGATCTCAAAAAGCGTGGCTACAAATGCGGAATTGTTATTCTTACCCGGGGCGAGATGGGTACCGGCGGGACGCCGGAGATTCGCGCCAGGGAAATCGAGGACGCGGCCCGCGTACTGGGAGCGGATATCCTGGGTACTTTCGACTGGGGCGACACCCGGCTGGAGGACAGTTACGACAAGCGTCTTGAGGTCGCCCGGATTCTCCGCGCCGCCCAACCGCGTATCGTGCTTGCCCCCTATCCTCACGTGGGTCACGGTCGGCGCCAGTCACACCCCGACCATGTAGCCTCCGGAATAATCAGCATTAACGCCGTCAATCTGGCTGCCCTCAAAAAGGCCGACCTCCCCGGCGAACCCCACCTCGTCACCAGAATCTTCAATTACTTTCTGCCGCCCCAGGTATATCCGAATTTCGTGGTGGACATAAGCCCGCACTTCGAACAGTGGATCGAGGCCCTCTCGGCTCATCGATCGCAGTTTCTGAACCCTGAAAAGTCCAAGGACTATATCGAGCATCTTACCACCATGGCACGCTCGTTCGGTATGCAGGCTCGCTGCAAGTACGGCCAGGGCTTTTTTGCCGTGGAACCGATTCTGGTAGGGGATATAATGACCCTGGCCGAGCACGACCTCCACTGACCGGCGTCAACCGGCCGGTGAAGTTTGCTCGCGGAGTCTAGGCAATAGCGGCAAAGGCCGTCTTTAGATCCTCAAGAATATCTTCGATGTTCTCAATTCCGACCGACAGCCGGATCAGGCGGTCGCTGATGCCGTGCGCCTCGCGCACTTCTTTGGGAATTGAGGCGTGGGTCATCGAGGCCGGGTGGTTGATAAGTGACTCTACACCGCCCAACGATTCGGCCAGAACGAAAACGCGGGTTGACATTACGAACCGCTTGACTGCCTCAAAGTCCGCTTTGATCTCAAAAGATACCATACCGCCGGACAGTTTCATGCCGTTGGGAAGCGGCTTGCCGTCCGCGCCCGGATAGTAGATCTTATCCACAGTTTCCACATTCCTCAAGTAGTCCACCACGGCCAAAGCGTTCTGAGAATGTCGGTCCATGCGGACGTGGAGAGTTTTGAGACCGCGAAGCACCAGCCAGCACTCAAAAGGTCCCAGGATGCCGCCCACCGCAAACTGATTGAAGCGAACCCGTTCGGCCAGCGCCTCGTCTTTGACCGCCAGGACGCCGCCGATGACGTCGCAATGCCCGCCGAGATACTTGGACATTGAATGGTGCACTATGTCCGCCCCGAGGGACAGCGGCTGCTGGATGTAAGGCGTGGCAAACGTGCTGTCTACCGCTACCAGGATATCGTGTTTTTTGGCTATCTTGACCGCCGCCTCGATATCGGCCAGGTGAAGCAGCGGGTTCGAAGGCGTTTCGATCCAGAAGAGCTTCGTGTTCGGCTTGATTGACTTTTCGAAAGCCTCGGTACCGCGCGCATCGATGTATGTGAAATCGATATCAAAATTCGGCCGCATCAGCTGTTCGAACATGCGGTGACAACCGCCATACAGATCGTTGACCGCCACCACGTGGTCGCCGGATTTGAGCAGATTGAGCACTCCCTGGACAGCGGCGAGACCCGAGGAAAAGGCATAGGCGTGCGTCCCGCCTTCCAGGGCGGCCACTGCCTTCTCGAGAGCCACGCGGGTCGGGTTGGACCATCGGGCGTACACATGGCCGGACTGATCACCCGGGAAATCCGCCCGGAAAGTCGAGGTGGGGAAAATCGGCGTGGTTACGGATTTGGCGCCATCCTCGGGGACCTGCCCGGAATGAATAGCTATTGTCTCGAATTTCTTGTTTTTGAAGCTGTCGTCTGTCATGTAAACACCTATTCCAAAAAGCCTTTTTCGCGCATCCAGTCGTCGTTGAACATCTTGCTTATGTACTTCAGACCGCTGTCCGGCAGAATAACCACGATCACCTTATCGGCGTCGAGCGTCTTGCCATGGCGCAGGGCCACCGCTACAGCCGTTCCCGACGATCCCCCGGCGAGGATGCCCTCTTTCCGGGTTAATTCCCGACCCATAAGAAAGCTCTCCTTGTCGGAGACCTGGTAGCACTTGTCGATTACCGAGAAATCAATCGAAGGACACAGGAGGTCCTCGCCGATTCCTTCCACATAGTACGTGTGCGGCTCGATAAGAGTTTTGTCTTTATGATATTGATAATAGATTGACCCCTCGGGGTCGGCGGCCACGATCTCGATTGAAGGATCTTTCTCTTTCAGAAACTTGGCCACCCCCGAGACCGTGCCCCCGGTACCAATTCCCCCTACAAAGCAGTGAAAATTGCCGCCGGTCTGCTCCCACAGCTCGGGGCCGGTGGTCTGGTAGTGGGCCTCGATATTGTTCTGGTTGAAATACTGGCCCACCCAGTAGGAACCCTTGGTTTCGCGATGTAGCCGTTTGCCCGTTTCGTAATAGCTTTCGGGTGATTCGGGCGGCACGGCGGTGGGACAGATGTGCACCTCGGCACCAAACGCCCTCATCGTGTCGACCTTCTCTTTCGACATCTTGTCCGGAATAGTCAGGATAGCTTTGTAGCCGTTGGCGGCGGCGAACATCGCTACGGCCGCCCCGGTATTGCCAGATGTAGCCTCGACAATCGTGCCTCCGGGCTTGAGCTCCCCGGACTTCACGGCTTGTTTGAGCACGTATATGGCCATGCGATCTTTCACCGACCCGGTTGGATTCATGAACTCCGGCTTGACCAGAACGGTAGCTTTTACCCCGTACTCGCCCGGCAGATGGCGAAGCTTGACTAGCGGGATGTTGCCGATAGCCCCGGTAATGTCATCGTAATAGCACTTATCAGAATTATCGCGAGGCATTCCCGCCCCGGACTCCTCTTTCTTACCCATTTCTTCCCCTTGCTGACAGTCAGGTCTTTCTTATGCGTCTCTGCGGCACACGTCTATCGGCTGCCCTCGGGCCCGGCAGTGCTGGTTCACGACAGGACCGCGTTATGCCTGCACCACAACAGTTTAATCCATGAAGCGTTCCAGGCAATGTTTTCGGCCGTCTGCCGTAGCCTATTATGGTACTATCAGTTGCCGCAAAGTCAAGGGGTTTTGAAGGCTGGGCAGGCTTGACCTATTTGTCTTGAAAGACCGACTTGTGTTTTGCTGCCGTAAGATCGAAAAAACATTTGACAACCCAAAACCTGTCTCTTAATAATGCGCCAAACGGATGATTCGACCTGTCTGCGCGAACCGTACCCACCGGTTAGCCAGACCGGCCGCAGGACGACAGAACAAGTCTTGACAACGCGAGGGTCATCGTGCATTGCGCCCACTGTAATGAGAAAATCACAGGCATGCCGGTGAAGCAGGAGGGTGAGATGTTCTGCTCGCTGGAATGTGCCAACCAGGCGTCCGGGATTCATTACGAGGAGCCCGAAGGTTACTACGAGGAGGAAGAAATCGAGGGCCTTCTGGAGGAAGAAGAATAGAATTCGCGAACAGGCCTAATCTCTACCGATTCTCAAGATCTCGTAACGTATTACTCCAACGGGTATCTTGATCTCTGCGACCTCGCCGACCGCCTTGCCGAGCAGGCCGGCCCCGATGGGTGATTTTATCGAAATGATATCGTTATCCACGTCCGCCTCATCGGCCGGCGCGATAGTATATTCAATCTCTTCTCCGTCATCGAGATCTTTCACCAGCACCTTGGCAAACAGATAAACCTTGTCGGTTGGTATCTGGTCGGCATCCACCGTCCGCACCCGCGAGAGTTTGTCCTCCAGTTCGGCGACTTTTCTCTCGAGATGCCCCTGAGACTCTTTGGCAGCGTGATACTCCGCGTTTTCCGAAAGATCCCCCATCTCCATGGTCCGTTTGATCTCGGCCACCAGACGCGGGCGTTCCTCGAATTTCAATCGCCGCAACTCTTTTTCGAGTTTGATGCGGCCCTCTTTTGAAAGATAGATAGGTTCTCGATCCATAGTGACCGAATATAACCCATTATCGCGGCTTTGGCAACGACTCCAACGGCTCCCGGGCCATAAAGAGATAGATACCCAGCGATAGAACCAGGCCGGGGAAGATCGGCTCCAGCCCCAGCCAGTAATCCCCTGAAACGCCGAAGTATTTCGAGATGTACCAGCCGGTCGAGACTGCGCCGCTGGATATTATCGACCACAGCGCCGCTCGGGCGGGCAGACGACGTTTGCCCACAAAGGCAAAAAACACGGGCACCAGCAAGGCGGGAGTTCCTATCGAACCAAAGGCATGCCAGATACCGACCACTGAGCGGAAGAACAGCGCCCAGATGATAGCCAATACCGAGGAAATGACGAGCCCCAGACGGGTGTAGCGAGTTATCTGATCCTCGCGAATGTTACCCAGCCTTCGCATGATGTCGTTGCCGAAAGTCGAAGCCGCCAGAAACGAATACGAGTCAACCGTTGACATCACCGTGGCCAGAAGCCCCAGCGCAAACAGACCCAGCAATCCGGCCGGGAGAACCTCGCGCGCCAGAGCGGGATATGAAGACAGCGGGTCGGCGAGTTCCGGGAGGATCGCTCTGGCGTAGAGGCCGCACGAAGTGGTCATGAAATCAAAAAACGCCCAGCAGGCGATCGAAATGAAAATCCCGCTGCGCGCCACCGAGGCCGACTTGGCGGCATAGCATCTTTGATAGAAGGCCGGCTCGATCAGGGTTGCCAGCGCGATCACGTACCAGGTGGCTATGTACTTGCCTGAATTGCCGCCGTGCCAGGTGAGATGCGCCTCCGGCAAGTTCTGAGTCAGGAAGCTGAAGCCGCCGTAATCTGTCACCAGCACTACCAGAAGAACGGCGAAACCAATAAACATCAGACCGAATTGGAGCAGGTCCGTGCGCACGACCGAGTTGAACCCGCCCAAGTAGACATAAACAATCGAAGCTGCGCTCCCCGCCAGTATGCCCGCCCAAAATGGCCAGCCAAACAGTTGCTCGCCCAGCACGCCCAGCATCAGGATGTACGCCGCCGGCACGGTCATAAGGTAGATGATCACCGAACCCGCGGCCGCCGTCTTGTTGTCGTACACCTGCGCGAGGCGGTCGGGGATGGTCAGGACCTCCGACTTTCGGGCACGTTTTGCGAGAAAAACAGCAAACAGGAAGGCTGATAGATAGTACGGTAAACCAAACACCAGCCAGTTCGACACACCGAACTGATAGCTGTATTCCCCCACCCCGAGTATCCCCCCGTAATTGGTGGATACGAGCGAAGCCACAAAGGCCGGCAGGGTGAGCATGCGCCCGCCGACAATCATTTGCGAAGCGCTGCTGTCCCGGCCGAGGCGCTTGATGAACCCCAGCAGAAACAGCAGCGCTACATAAGCTACAATCAGACTGTAATCAATCAGATGCATCTGCGCCTAAAACAACTCCAGCACCAGTTGACCGTAGAACGAACGCTCGGCGGCCACAAAATACTGCGCCCAGCCGTCGACCACAACTTTCTCGCCGTCGTGATAGGCGAAGTCGCCGCCGTAGCCGGAGGACTCGTACTTTTTGTCGCCCAGGTTGTCGACTCGCGCCTGAAGCCGCAGGCGGCCAAGCTGCAGGAAGTTCTCGAACGCATACTCAACCGACAACGACGAAACGATGTAAGGATCAAGCGACAGCTCTTCGACATTCAGTAGTTCCATGTACCGCCGCCCGACAAACCGCACCCGGTTGGTGAACCGCCATCCGCCGGCCTGATAATCGGTCACCAGGTTGCTAAGGTAGTCCGGGAAGCCGCTGATCTTTTTGTCCGCGTAGTCAACCGGGAAACCGTCAATGTCAGCAACGTATTCCTTGACCCGGTTGTAGTTGTACGAGAAGTTGCCATCAACTGTAAGTGAAGGTATCGGCTTGACACTACCCGCCAGCTCTACTCCCGCGTGAACGGAGCGATCGGCGTTGGTGGTGATTTTCAGGCCGGTGTTTTCGTTGATTCCTCCTTCGGGGATGATCTCATTCCGGAATTCCATCCAAAAAAGATTGACCTCAAACGCCATGCGAGGAGCCCGGTAAGCACCACCAAATTCGAAGTCATACACGCGCTCGTTTTCCGCGAGGGGATCGCCGAACACATACTCGGTCGAATCGCTGTTCGTAGAGAGGATCTCCAGCGAAGGCAGGAGTTCGGGATCGTTGGCGTCGTAGATCGAGGCGTCGGTCGGGGTGCGAGAGGAAATCGCAAAATTGGTGAACAGATCGACGCTCTCGTTCACCTGATAGCTGAACCCGACGCGAGGAGAGAAGAAAAACCAGTCCAGGTCGTACTGATGACCGAGAAACGCCCCCATCTTCTCCTGATCGAACCTGTATTTCTGGAACCGAAACTGCGCGGTCACCTGCGTGGACAGGCGCTCGGTCAGGCGATAGTGCTCCTGAGCGAAAACAGAGGCCAGCCATTTATCCCCGAAATACTGGTAGTACTTATACTGAGGATCTAAAGAACCGCTGATGTGCTGGGCCCAGACCACTTGCCCGTAATGGTTTGACTCGAAATAGTAAAACGAACCGCCCAGAGTGTGCCGCCCGCGATCGTGCTCAATATCCAGACGCGGGTTCAGGCCGTACTGGTTTTTCTTCACCCATTGCTGCCGAACCAGGTTGCCCTCTTCGTACGGAAGTCCGGTGGCGGTATCTATCTCTACCTGCGCTGGGTCGATGCCGTACTGATCCAGCTCCTGACCCTCTTTCAACTGTTCGTAATATCCCTTGCCACGTATGTAGTACAGAGTGTTGGACAGGGTCGTGCGGTCGTTGATGCGATAGACGTTGTGAAGATGATAATGCGGCTGATTGAAGTTGTCCGTCTCGTTGGAATAACCCAACGGATTGTGACGGCGGTTGGCCGTGATGTCGCTCCTGGCGGAACCCCAATAGGCCAGATGCATCTTGATCGGCCCGCCGTAGATGTATAGCTCGGTTGTCATGCGCGGATCGATTTTGGCCATCGAAAAGAAATACGACCAACCCTCGTACCAACTGTGATGTCGATAGCCGCCGGTTTTCTGCCGGGAGAACCTCCCGCCAAAGTTCCAACTGCCGTCGATCAGACCCGACGCATACTCGATACTCTGCTTGTAGACATCCGACACGCTTGTCCCGCCCGAAGTATACTCGCCGTACCCGGCCGTGATGACCGTCTTGCGCTCACGAGCGAACGCACTGGTGACCACGTTGACCGAACCGCCGAACGAGGCGTCACCATAGAGCGAATTGCCCACTCCTCGCTGGACCTGAATGTCGTCGACGTTGGAGGCGAAATCCGGAAGATCCACGAAATACGTCGCCTGGTCCTCGGGATCGTTGAGCGGTACGCCGTTGATATACGTGGCAATCCGTTTGTCGTCGAACCCACGAATGGTCGTGTACACGTAACCTAGCGGCGCTCCTCCGTCGGAAAAGCTGTAAAGGTTAGGTGTTGTTTCGAGCAACAGCGGGAACTCCCCGACTGTGTAGTCTCGCTTGATGTCATCCCCCGACAGGTTGGAAAACGCAATCGCGCTGACGCCGGTCTGGGCCCGGTCGGCCCGCACGAGGACGTCGCTGCCTCGATAGTACCGGCTCTCGAGAACGATTGTCTCGGGGATGTCTCCGGCCTCGAACTGCCGGGAGTGAAAGCCGACCGAGGAGAAAGTCACGCGTTTGACTTCATCGGTCGCATCGAGTTGATATTGTCCGTTGTTGTCGGTTTGAGTGCCGACCGCCCGGACGTTGGTGACGATTGACGCCGAAGGAATCGCGTTGCCTTCGGCATCCACCACTTTCCCGGATATGGGAGAGGCGCTTGCAGCCTGTGTGAAAATCATTGCGATAATCGCCAGGGTCCAAAAGGAAAATAAGAATCTCATGACAGTAACCTCCGCTAAACGTTTGATGTTCAGCAAGATTCCGGTCCTGAGTCGAAAGGAAAGCCCGTGATTGGGCAGGGGATGTTTGTCATCTCCGTTTCCCTACGCCGGTACTACCCGGATCAGGTCGAGGGGGTATGTTCTCAGGCGGTGTTTGTTACGCCACCCCCAACGGAATATCTTGTTTCAGGAGGAATTACGCCCAGAACGGTCACATGCGCAAGGGATTTTTGGCGGCGGTGCCACCCCTCTGTCGTTCCTGCGGAGGAAGGAACCCATCCTGTAGGTCGAAACTCCTGCGGTTTCGACTCGGCAGGTCCGAAGACAAACCTTCCCTACAAGACCTCTCCCTTTGTGTCACCCTCGTGAAAACGGGGGCCCAGACATTTGCCTTCCGAGTTCTGTTGCTGTTGGGGCAGACGGGGACGTCTGCCGCCCACGAAAAGACGATGTCGGGTTTCTCGCGGCCGCTTCGCCTTGCCGCTTGGAACGCCGACCTACAAGACCTTATACCTCCCTTCGACAAGCTCAGGGTGACTACGAGTTATTCCACCGCGAAATGCTTCTTACACGCCTTCAGCACCATCGGCCAGGCGTTGGTGAAATACTCCAGGTACTTGTCCCACTCCGAGCCTTCCATGATCCCGAGATGCGTGATCTTGACCTGCGTCTTCTTGTCCCCCTGGGAAATGAATCGCACCACCACCCACGTGCACGGGCCGAGCTGGCGAAGGGCGGGAATTGTCGGCGGCGCGTTCCACGAAAACGAGAGCATCTCGTTCGGGAGATAGCTCAGAATGCGGCAACCTTCGGAGCCGCGTGAGCCTTCGGGCGCGGTTTTGTCGAAGTAGACTTCGTAGGGCCCGCCCGGCTCAAGATCGATATGCGCTTCCTCGACTAGAAAAGCTTTCATTCCTTCGGATGTAGTCCAGAGCTTCCAGACATCGTCGGCAGAAGCGTTAACGGTTGTTTCAAGGTCTATTCTTCTGTCCATGTTCTTTCCTTTCGCTGGTCGCGCCAAACTGATGGCCATTCTGGGTGGCCCATCCTTCTGAGGGTGGGATGTGCTGCGGATAGGTGCCCCACAGCTTGCTGTGGGTTTCTTCGACATCGACCTCTATTGTGCCCTTCGAAACCGCAGGAGTTTCGACTTACTTGTCCTATTCCTTGCCCTTATACAGCCCCACCACGTTGCCGTCGAGATCGGCGAACATCGCAAAGCTCCCGATCCCCGGGATCGGCGTCGGCGGTACGACCGTCTTTCCGCCCAGCTTCCCGGCTTTGTCAAGATAAGCCTGGAGGTCGTCGACCATGACATAAAAGGTAAGGCTGGGCGGAGTGCCCTCCTGCACCGGGCTGATCCCACCTCCTATTGCATCCTTCTCGGCGCCAGCCGCAACCATGCCGTAGGGCATCCCCGCGTGCTCGGAGATTTCCCAGTCAAAAAGGTCCTTGTAGAATCCGATCGTTTTTTTGTAGTCCTTGCCGCTGATCTCAAAATGACAAACCGGGTTTGGCATCGTGGGCTCCTTCCTCTGCTCTGACAAGCAGGGCGGTTATGATTGGCTCTGATTCTCTTTTCGATACGTGAGCAGCCGCTTTCCCGTTGCAGCCGCGCTTCGATAATGTAGCAAATCCCTCTACATTTGTCAGTCGCTTTGGTGGCGGGGCGGGAGTTTTGTAGGCTGGGTCTGTCTTCAGACCCGCCGAGTGAGATGGCAGGTTTGAAGACAAACCTTCCCTACAAGATTCCTGCTTGCGGCAGGATCGCAGGGATCCCGCCCTACACTCATATATACGTCTATTGCCTATATCTATTTTTACTATATTAATGTCTTGACATAGCCACTACGTATTACATACTATAAACATACAGGAAATATATTTATATATCTATGGTAAAGAGTGATACACCCATATTCCTGAAAATAACCAGTCAGGAAGACATCGAACTGAAGAAGTGGATAATCGAGCAGGCGAAGGCCGACCACCGACCGGTCTCGAACTGGATAATTGTCCAGCTTCACCGCCTGAGAGCCGCAGCCGAAAAAGACCTTCAGCGAGGAGACACCTGATGTCCGACAAGATTTCCCCGCCCGCCCTGGGCCGTTGCAGTCAAAAAGTGGTGGTTGTAGCCGGGTGCATCAACCCGGACTGCGGCTGGAAGTGCGAGGGCGAAGCTGCCCATGCGCTGGGGCTCCTTCACAGCACCGAAAAAGGGCACGAGGTCTGGGTTGAACAGACTTTGCAGATTCGCTTCAAACCAAACGTTTCCGAAGTCACCCCGATCAGCGTTCCTCCTACTGCCAAAGTCGCCGGCTCTGCAGACTGACGGGCGCAGCCTGCTTGATTCACCGAAGCGTTAGAGCTTTCTGACGGGAAGCCCGGAACCTCTCGGCATCGAGCCCGGTTTGACCTATACTGAATACGATCTCAAACCATCGGCAAAGGACCACCGGTATGGCTATCAAACAGTCCAAAGACCAGATAAGAAACGCCGTCAAAAAACACTACGGCGACGCTATCACCCAAAAGAGCGGGTCAGGCGGCTCCTGTTGTGCGCCCCAGCCGGTACAGCTTTCTACCGAGGCGATCAGCGACTACGCCAAGCTCGCAGGCTACAGCGCCGACGAGCTGAAGAACCTCCCGGAAGGCGTGACGACTTTTGGCTGTGGCAACCCGGTTAATTTCATGGAGGTCAAGGAAGGCGAGGCTGTCCTGGATCTAGGCTCCGGCTCCGGTCTTGACCTGATTCTGGCGGCGAAGAAAGTCGGCCCGAAGGGCAAAGTGATCGGCCTGGACATGACCGATGAAATGATAGCCGTGTGCCGAAAGAACCTCGAGACCGCCGGGATCGCTAACGGCGAAGTTCGCCAGGGGATGATGGAACAGATGCCGGTGGCCGACGGCGAAGTCGACTGGATCATCTCTAACTGCGTGATCAATCTCTCTCCGGAAAAAGAGAAGGTCTTTGCCGAAGCTTTCCGCGTGCTCAAGCCGGGCGGCCGGATGCTCGTTTCCGATATCGTGACCAACGACCTTCCCGAAGAATACCGCGATGACATCCTTGCCTGGGTTGGCTGCCTCGCCGGCGCCGTCGAACATGCCGACTACGTTCGTCTTATTGAGGAGGCGGGGTTCACAGAAGTGAAAGTCCTGGACAAGATGGTTTATGACGACACCACCCTCGCGACGCTCGCGGACGATGCCTGCGGTTGCGGCGAAGGTTCCGTGACGGACGATATGGTTAAGAAATTCGCCAACCGGGTCGCCTCGGTAAAAGTCTACGCTGTCAAACCTGCTTA
>JAAERE010000094.1 GCA_024230675.1 bacterium
TCTCCGCATTCGTACCGATGAGGATCTCCTGGAAGTAGGTCGCGGGCTTCTCAAAAAGCTCCAGGCCGAGACGATTCTGATTACGCGCGGGGCTGAGGGGATGTCGCTGTTCAGGGAAGGTTTCGAGCCGACCCACATACCGACCTTTGCCCGGAAAGTCTACGATGTTACCGGCGCGGGGGATACGGTCATCGCCTCGTTTGTCTCGGCTATTGCTGCCGGCGCGGGCTCGGTTGAGGCCGCCGTGGTGGCCAATGCCGGAGCTGGATGTACCGTCGGCGAGGTCGGTACCGCCGCCGTGACAGTACCGCAGCTTCGGGAGGAACTCGATCGCAATATCAAGGACGGACGGCTGGCCTCAGCCGTGAAACGACAGCTATCCTAAAGGACCCAATGAAATACTTATCGATTGTCCTGTTACTCCTTCTCGTCGGCTGCAGCGGCTCGGAGCAGACCTCCACCAGCTTCAAGTTCACTTTCCAGCCTCCCGACTCGCTGGTTTTCGTGGGGCA
>JAAERE010000095.1 GCA_024230675.1 bacterium
ACGCTTGACTTTCTTTTCTTATCCCCCTCGGATATCCACCGTTTTCCGTCGGCGAACGAGAGCCAGACTATTCACCGATTTCCGACTTACGGACAAAAAGAGCGTCAAACGTTGTTTAGTAATACAGCGCGTGCAGTTGTCCTCTCTTAGACGTCCTCCTTTCCATCCATTGTTTCTTCGTTATATCTCCTAATCCGCACTTGCCCAAAAGCGCGAACAGTTTTTTGCAGTATCAGATATGTACACAAGTGCGCCTGTCAATCATTGGCACATTTCAAAAGCTCTGTTTAGAATCTGTTAATTTCTCTATTTCCGTCGCGTGTAAAAACAACACTCCGGGCGCTCTGAGGCCGTCACCAGCAACAAAGAGGCGCCAGGGATAAAAACTGGTTGTCTATAAGAACCGAAAGGTCAGTAATATCAATGGTTCCGCCGCTGCAATCAACATCGCCCCGCTCCTGCGGCTCCATCAGCGGCGTAAGGGTAAGAAACTGGTTGTCGATCAGGATCGACAAGTCGGTAATATCGATAATCCCGTTGTCGTCCAGATCACCGCAGATGAACGGCGGCGGCTGGTTGACCGTCAGGGCGCCGGTAATCAGGTAGACGGCACTGGTATCCAGCACACCGTGATCGATCATCTTGACGTTTATGGAGTCACATTCGGGGGAACAGATGTCGCAGTTTACCTTCTGCCAACCCAGGCAGACGATGGAATCGGGCGGCACCCAGGAAATGCACTCGAAACAGTTGGTATCGGGCACCGTCTCGGTGATGATGCCTATCGAAGTCCCGTCGGGTT
The DNA here is from genome assembly GCA_024230675.1 of bacterium. Taxonomy (GTDB): domain Bacteria; phylum Zixibacteria; class MSB-5A5; order GN15; family FEB-12; genus JAAERE01. Next base: position 803 of record JAAERE010000095.1, read on the forward strand.
GAGAGAAACTGAAATTATCCAAAAACGGCTGCGGTATGATGTTCACCGTCCGGTTGGTGGCCGTGTCCGGAATGTTCTTGACGTCACCCAGCAGGCGGAACAACACGCCGCCACCCTGGATGGGAATGTTCGGCGCGGTTCCGGGGATCTCCGGATCATCGGCAGCCGCAATCAGCTTGACGTCGGAACCGCCCGAGAAGGAACGGGTAATGGCCAGCTGCCAGCCGCCAATCAGGGAGCCGACGGTGTCGATATTACCCACATCGGCAATGACCGTGTCGACATGGCGCTTCCACCAGGGGTCGGTCTCAAGGGCACTGATCGAGTCGGTACAGCTATCGCCGATAAAGCCGGTACACTCCCAATACGTGGTGTCTACCACAGTATCCAGATCGGTCTGAAACTCCAGAATTTCGGGATTCGAAAGCTGCAACCAGACCTCGAACGCAGATATCTCATGTCGAGTATTGGTCAAATAGACCGTAATCACGGAGTTAGTCTGGCCGGGATTGCCGGTCGTATCACCGACCGAAAGTCGAATATCAGGCACTGCCTGAGACTCGGCCGGAGCCAGGAAAATCATAGAAATAACGATGAGCAGGCTGAGTGTGCAAACGCGCATAATCATAGGACGAGACGACATAGCTACCTCCCTAAGACCGGATTTTTGACCGGGTGCAGAGCAGTCCATTAGCTTGTTCTTACGAGTCACCAATAAAGTTCAGACATAGAGCTTAGGGATTATAATCGGCCGTTTTGCCGACAAGAACATCCCCAGGGGTCTTAAAAACTCTTTACCAGTAGTCCTAAGAGAGTAACCTGCTTGTAACTCTGGGCAGCCCCCACAGCCACCACTAGAGTGGAGTAAACGTTTAGATTAACGGATCGGAAAAATGTTGGTGCCAATCATGTCTCGCCTGAAGCGCGACGCTAAATGGTTTTTCTGTGGAGTTTGTACCTATCATCCGCGCGGAATATAACGGCAAACCCAGAAATTGTCAACACCTTTTCAGTCTGCACGGCAGAATTTTCCGCTCTTGATCAATCGGCGAACAGTTGAGGCGGCAAACAGCGCCCCTCCAAGCGATGCTATTAATGTATCCCGCTTTGGAGCGCCCAAGAACGTCGGAATCTGGTGCCATTTGGCGCCGTTTGCAGACCTTGGGCACTTCCAGATAGGCCGATCGGGTTCCGTTCCACTTCCCCACACCGGCAATCCGCGTCCAGCCGGGAGCACGCCCTTCCAATTCGGGAGCACGATCTTGGATCGACAGCCCGCGCTGACTCACCTATGAGCGTATGTGGCTGCTGCAACAGGAGATATCGCAACCAGGGGCCTCGGAAAACGTCCGACAACTTGTACCAACCCAATCCCAGCCAACCGGGGAGCATGATTGGGAGCATATGGTCTGCAACCGGAAGGAGGCCAGCCACAACAGACTTGCCGAGCACCACCGTCAAATACCCGGATTCGCCCGATAGGTTATTTTATATTGACAATTGCCTCTGTTTCTCTATCATAACCGCCTAGATAATCAGGAGTTAGCTAAATGGCCAAAATGAACCAGACCTTCAAAGAAGTTCTCCAAATTGTGATTTTCCTCCTCGCGGTAGGCATCATTCTAATGGTGGCTGTCATCTACCCGCTCAACCGGACCAAGGCCCTGATGGCTCGGCCCAACGCCGATGATTTCGATCCGGATTCACTGGTCCTCAACGACCCGGCGTTGTTTGTCGAGGCCGGCCTGGCGGCCGATACATTTCAGATCGACGCCGACGGCTTAACGCTGTTGTCTGGGGCTATTCTCACGCCGGCACCGGATTCGGCCGCTCAGACTGAGGCCGCCTCGATCGTGGGGACAGCTATTCTCCTGCACGACGAGCGCCTGGACCGGGCTTCGATGATCCCCCTGGCTCAAGTGCTGGCTGCCTCTGGATTCACCACAGTGGTCTACGATCAGCGGGCTTCAGGCTTTTCGACCGGGCTCTATCACGGCGAAGGCCAGTACGAAGCCTCCGACCTCGGTGAAATAGTCTCCTACCTGGATATTCGTGGTAGGCTGGTTCATCCGGTTACGGTGATAGGTCGGTCCCTGGGAGCCGAAGCCGGCCTTCTGGCTCCGATTGAGGAGACGCGAATAGATGCTGTTGTGGCTATCTCCCCTTATCTCAGTACCACGCGAATGATCGATGTCCTGGGGTCGGAACACGACGCTTACTGGATCCCGTTTTTCCGAACTCTCTTCTGGTGGTGGTATGAAATGCGCTCAAGCTACGCCGCGCCTTACCGCACTATCGAGGATATTCAGCCGATTGCCTGCCGGACCTTGATTCTCGACGCAGCAGAGTCTTTCGAGGCGGAGGAATATGTCCGGCTGAAAGAGATGTCCGATCCCAATCTGCTGGAGACAGCCGTGCTGATCGATGAAGAGGCGACGCTCCATGAAACATTACTGCACTTCATGATGTTACCGATAGACACGGCGGCAACACCTTGAGGTAACCTTTGACAGCCATGAGCAGACGCAAGATCGGAATACTCGGACTGGCGACATATCTCGTCGTTTACATCTGCCTGCTCGTACCCGGTCACCTGGCGGCCTTCGCGGCCGACCACGCGGCCGATCAGGGTATAAACAGCTCGCAGGCGGACTGCGACCATCACGATTCAGGTACCTGCCAAATATGCATCGCCGGCGGTCACCACGCCGCGCTGTGGACCTCGTTTTCACTTTGCGTTGAACTCCACGCCGTCTTCCCGGTTGAACCGAGGAAGCCGACACGTGCAGACTCCCTGCATGTCGATCACATCTCCGCCCGCGCACCTCCAATGTTTGCCTGAACCCGTCGGTTCCGAGTAACAGCCCGGACAACACAAAAAACAGACTACCCGCAGCCTCGGTGAGATACGGCTGCAAGTTCCGCCGAGGATGGAGGTCCTATATAATGCATGCGAAAACGCCCCTGGTGTGCCTGATGATATTCATTATGTCATCCGC
>JAAERE010000096.1 GCA_024230675.1 bacterium
TGATAGATGCCGTTCTGCGTAACAAACACCGTTTTGTCGGCCAGGTTATCCGTAAGGGTACGGTCGTGGGTGACCATCAGGACCCCTCGCCCCCGGTCGCGAAGGTGCGCAAGGGTGTCTTCGAGCACCGTGATGCCGTCGATGTCTAGATAGTTGGTCGGTTCGTCGAGAAGATGCAGATCGGCCTCGGCGGTGAGGGTCTTGACAATTGCCAGTTTCTGAAGCTGCCCATCGGAGAGTTCTTTTGGTTCTCTGGCGTTGGGGTCGAGACCTATGGCTTTCGTCAGCCGGGCTTCAATCGATGCCAGTGAGTAGTCGACCGGCCCGGCGGACTCCGGGGTCCAGTCTCGTCGGAGATTCTGCGGGAGATAGGACAGCGTGAGCCCCTTGGGAGTATCGATCACGCCACCTAGTTTGACCTGGTTCTTCTCTATGAAGTCCGGGTTCATTCCCTGGCGGGCGAGGAGGACGTTCAGGATTGTCGTTTTGCCGCAGCCGTTGGCGCCGAGCACGGCCACGATCTCTCCGGCCCCGACAGACAGGGAGAAACCTTCGAGCACTTTCGTATTAACGAACGCGACCGACAGGTCTTTGATATTGAGCAGGGATTTTGGGGACATAAGCTAACACACTCCACGGTTTGCGAACGGCGTACCGCCCGGTGTACACTGATAGGTTGAGTACGGTTTTGTGGGTGTTAGCTGATCATCGCGCTTATGTCTCCGTGTTTGCTTTCAATATAGGGCGGGAGGCTGGTTTGTAAACAGGGAAATAGGGGGCGTCTCTTCAAACACGCTCCCTCCTCTGAGTCATCCCCGCCCCCTTCTAGTCATCCCCATGAAAATGGGGACCCAGCTCTTATTGTCGAAACCGCAGGAGTTCGACCTACGGGGGTTCGCAACGCCGGAGGCAATCAGTCTTTGGGCAGGTCGTAATAGTAGCGGCTGTCGGCGCATTCGGCATAGCTGTCGGAGAGAAGCTCCCCGTTCACACCGACATTATCATAAGGGTGCTCACAGATGTGAATCACCGGTTTCCAATCCGACCGACCGATTCCTTCGGCAAAAGCTGCGGTAAGAGCCCCGACCAATTCCTTCTTCACTGTGCGGCGCAGCCGAGGACAATACAGCTTGAAATGAATAAACGGCCTTCCCTTTTCGCCGTCCCATAGCCTGCCCCCGGAAGCTGTTTCCTGCCGATTGTATTCAACAAAATGAATTCCAAAAATCTCGGTCTCAAAGCCGGTTGTCGATGCGAAGGCTTCGGTCAACCTTACCGCCAGACTGCTCTTGTTATCCGGAACCTGATTCGGCATGGTTATCTCTAAACAGGGCATTTTGAGTGACTCCTTCCTACCTATTGATTGAGTCGATAGTCCGATGTTGTCTCACTTGTAGATTTCGCAGAACACACTTGTCTCGCTGTCGAAACCGCAGGGGTTTCGACCTACCCGACCCTCTCCCAGATCAGGTAGCCGTCCAGGTCATAGGCATCAATGAAGATCGTCTGAACATTTTCTGCGAGCAGCTGAATGGTCTCCTTGTTGAGTTGCTGCCTATTTTGCAGATGAACTTCCGACGGCAAGGACGACAA
>JAAERE010000097.1 GCA_024230675.1 bacterium
GAAATCTCGACGTCCTGATTGAGGCTTTCAAATGACAGAGTACTTCGAATTCCTGATCTGGCCCTTCACGGCCTGTGTCGTGCTGGTCGGCATACACGTCTATTTCGGCCTGCACGTTATCAAGCGGGGAATTATTTTTGTCGACCTGTCCCTGGCCCAGGTCGCCGCCCTGGGCATGACCCTGGCTTTCCTGATGGGTTACGGTCTCGAAGGGGATATCTCTTACCTTTTCTCGCTCGGCTTTGCCCTGGTGGGAGCGACGGTATTCACGCTCACCCGGACCTCGGAGGGGAAAATACCGCAGGAGGCTATCATCGGTATCGTCTACGCGGTGACCTCGGCGGCCGCCGTCCTGGCCGTTAGCCACTCTCCCGAGGGCGCCGAGCATATCAAGTATCTTCTGGTCGGAAGTATTCTTACGGTCACACCGGCCATGGTGCTGAAAACAGCGGGAGTTTACGCCGTCGTCGGCCTTTTCCACGTTCTGGCGAGAAGCAAGTTCATCCCCCTGACGTTTGGCGGCGCCAATCGTCCCAGACGCTTACTGTGGTGGGATTTCCTGTTTTACGCCGGGTTTGCCATTGTGGTGACCTCTTCGGTAAAGATCTGCGGTGTCCTGATGGTCTTTGTGTTCCTCGTCGTACCCTCTGTCTTTGCCGCCCTGATAACGGACAACATCGCCCGTCGTCTTATCTACGGCTGGCTTTTCGGCCTGGTTGGATCGGCTCTGGGGATCGTGGCATCCTTCTGGCTGGACACTCCCACCGGCGCTACCGTAGTGTGTACTTTTGGAGCGCTGCTATTGCTGTTTGTACTCCTTCGAAAACTGCGGTAAGCGGGAGAAACAGAATGCAGCCTCGACTTGCCGCAGGAACAATTTTCTCTATATTCTCCTTTACCAGGAGTAAAGAAAAGAAGGAACACTTATGAGCGCTATAAAGCTTTCCGACAACGTCTTCTGGGTCGGTGTCAAAGACCCGGATCTCAGAGTTTTCGATATCGTCATGCCCACCAAACTAGGCACCACCTACAACGCCTATTTGGTGAAGGGTGAGAAGACGGCCCTCATCGACACTGTCAAAAGAGAATTCACGGACGAGTACCTCGCC
>JAAERE010000098.1 GCA_024230675.1 bacterium
CTTCAGCAACAGCATCTTTCTCGTCTCGGAGAAATCGTTAGCCTGCAACTTGTAGAGATACACCCCCGATGGCTGGTCTTTCAAGTCGAGTTCAAGCGTGTGGTGCCCGGCGGACCGGGTCTCAACCTTCCGTGATACCTCCTGCCCGAGCAGGTTGTAAACCGTCAGGACAATCTCGGAACGTCGGGGGAGATCGAACCGGACAGTTGTCGTCGGATTGAACGGATTCGGGTAGTTCTGATGCAGGGCGAACGAAGCAGGCAAGCCGCCCGGGGTGTCGTCATCAACATCGGTCGGAAGGCTGTCCGGAGTATAATGGCTTACCAGGGTTGGCTCGGTCGGGTTGGAGATATCCAGAATTATCAGGTCCCCTGGACTCGGGTCGCCCGGCTCCGGAACGGTCGGATAGCATTTGTACGCCTCTGTGTCATCTGTCACATAGGGCCCGATATCGGCGAAAAACAGCAGATCGCCCTGGATCGCCAGGCGTCCCGCAAAAGACTGGACGCTGTTGACCCAGTCGGAGGGAGTCTGGTACTGACCTATGCTATCGGGAGAGGTAGGATCTGTGATGTCAAAGACCTGTACGCCGCAGGAGCCGTTGCTGACAAAGGCGTAGTTGTCCTTGATCTTGACGTCGGCCACATAGCCAAAGAGTGGGTATCGGCCCCAGAGCGAAGGGTTCTCCGGATCGGCCACGTTATACACGGAAAAGGCCGACACGTAGGCTGGAAAGATGCTGCACAGATCGGCGATGTATATCAACGAGTCGTTCTCCCGCAGGTCCAGATCCAAGGGCAGGTGGTCGATGTCAGGGGAAAACTGGGACCGGAGAGTCGCATCGGAGGGATCTGATATGTCGATTGTGTGCAAACCGCCAAAACCGGTTGCATATGCATGGTCCCCCCTCACGCTGACTCTGATGAGTCCATTGTCTGTGGGGACAGAATCAAGCAGAACGATGTTTCCAGTATCAGCGATGTCAAGGATGAGCAACGCGTCAAAGCCGCCTATTGATTCACCAACAGCTACCAAGGCCAAACTGTCCTGGATATCTACACCTCGTGCGATAGCCTCAATGGGATAGGTCCCTGTTACAATCGGCGCGGCTGGATCGGAGACGTCTACAATGCGGTATGATCCGCTGGTATATGTTGTTGTCCAAGCCGAGAGGTGAAGCCGTCCGTCCCGCCATACAACACCCGTAATGGCCTCTCCTGGAAAGCGAAGGCGCGACACCTGTGTGAGTGTGGCAGGGTCACTGATTTCCAGGATCATTAGACCATCACCCATTCCGCAGTAGAGCAGATTATCTCGCACTTCCAGATCCTTGATGCTATTTTCACTCAAGGATTCGGACGCAGAGAGGAGTCGATCCCGGCGGGAA
>JAAERE010000099.1 GCA_024230675.1 bacterium
CGGCGGGACGGTAGATGAGCCCGGCCCGGGCCACCGCCCGACGCTTGCCCGCGTCCTCCTCGATGGCCGGCTCGCTGAGCTCGACCACCAGCTCGGCGACGGCCGCCGTGACCTCGCCGGCGCCGTCGGCCGCGGCGGGTGCGCGCTCGGGCTCCGCCTCGCCGAGGGCGTAGAGCAGGTCGGGCAGGGCGTCCTGGACGCCGCCGGGCGCGGTCCGGAGGCGGACGGCGACGAGGTCGTCGCCGAGGAGCCATTCGACGGCCGTGGGCTCAAGACCGGGGAGCAGGACCGGGACGACCTTGAAGCCGTCGCCGCGGCGGTCGCGGACGCTCAAGGCGTAGCGCAGCTCGTCGGCGACCCACTTCGAGTTGAGGGCGTTGGTGCTGAGCACCGCGACGACGTGCCGGGCCTCGTCGATGGCCCGGCGGATGTTGTCGTTGAGGTCGTCGCCGGGGCTCAGGCGTCGCCAGTCGGTCCACACCTGGATGCCGGCGCCGCTGAGGGCCTGGCAGAGCTCGGCGACGACG
>JAAERE010000100.1 GCA_024230675.1 bacterium
ATTGCCCGCGAGTTACACGACGAGGTCAGTCAATCCCTCACGGCATCGGCGTTCAATGCGGAAGCGTTGCTGAATAAATTGCCATTTGGTGCCGAAGAAATAAAAGGTAGACTTGAAGAAATCAGGGATATTGCCATTAGAACTATGGATGAAATACATCGGGTTGTCTACCAGCTGCGGCCAAGCCTGCTTGACGATTTGGGACTGGTGGCGGCGGTACAGTGGCTGGCTGACCATTACCTTGAAGAAGCAGGAATTAAAGTTCTGTTCGAGACGGTCGGTTCCGAAAGGCCGCTGTCCGCGGAGGCGGAGAGCACCCTGTTCCGGATTACGCAGGAGGCGATTACCAATATTGCCAGGCACGCTGGCGCGGAAAGTGTTAGTATAGCGGTGGAATTCCGGGACCAATCTGCGGCCGTTCATATCGAAGATGATGGGCGTGGATTCAGCGTTGAAGAGGTTACCAGTTCACTGGAAACGGATCGAGGACTTGGATTACTGGGGATGAAAGAGAGAGCGGAGCTTCTGGATGGATATCTAAAAATTGAAGCCCAGCCGGGCCAAGGAACTAAAGTATATG
>JAAERE010000101.1 GCA_024230675.1 bacterium
CTTTCAATACAACACCCCCCAACGCGTTATCTCGTATTTTAGAGAGCAGATGTCCATGCCCGAAGAGCAAAAAGCAGGGCTCCCCAAACCAGGCTCAAAAACCTCCCAAATCTCAGTAAAGCGCAAAAAAGATGCTCCAGGTTATCCCTTGGGCGCCAAAGACAATGGGATTGCCGTTATCGGCATGTCCTGCCGTCTGCCCGGCGGGATCAGTTCACCGCAAGGGCTTTGGGACTTTTTGAAAAACGGCAAGAACGCGATCGGCCGGATGCCCGAAGGACGCTGGAGCTGGCCGGTAGACATTGATCCACAGCATGAGCACCCGGGCATTGACCGGGGAGGATTCCTGAAAGATGTGGAGTGCTTTGACGCGGCGTTCTTTCGCCTGTCTCCCAAAGAGGTGGAGGTGATGGATCCGCAGCAGCGGATTCTTTTGGAGCTGGCCTGGGAGGCTTTGGAGGATTGCGGATATTGCGCGGACGCTCTTTCCAACAGCCGGACCGGGGTGTTCATTGGGGCCAGCGGTTCGGACTATCGCCTTGTTTTAGAGCAAAAGCACTTGAATGTTGAGGCCCATATGGGCACGGGCAATTCGATGGCAGTCCTGGCCAACCGTATATCGTATTTTTATGATTTTCATGGCCCCAGCCTGCAGATCGACACGGCTTGTTCGAGTTCGCTGGTCGCGGTGCACGAGGCGGTTCAAGCTCTGGAATCGGGAAAATGCGCTCAGGCCTTAGTGGGCGGCGTCAATATAATTTGCCACCCGGCAAACACGATTGCATATTACAAAG
>JAAERE010000102.1 GCA_024230675.1 bacterium
ATGGGCGCGTTTTCGACGCGCGCAACCCTTCTCAATCTATCCCTACTGGGCGCGTTTCTCACGCGCGAGTGGGCGCGTTTTCGATTGACAAACACAGTCTGATGCCCCATGACTGCCATAGTTCGGCCAGGGCATATTCCAGGGCAAAGAGGGCTGGTTGGGTGTAGGCTGTCTGGTTGAGTAGAGCTGTCGCTTCGTTTTCGCCAAAAAGCACTTCCAACAGGGGCGTATCCAAAACCCGGTCCAGGATATCTGCGCAGCGCTGCAAGGTACTGCGGAAGGTCGGCTGCGTTTCATAGAGCTGCTGGCTCATACCGGCGTATTGCGAACCCTGACCCGTGAACAGCCAGGCTGTTTTCGGCACTGTTGCAGATTGGTCCCAGTAGAGACCGGCAGCAGTTTGACCCTGCGCCAGGGCCTGAAGTTGTTGCAATAGGGCCTCAGTGGTCTCAGCCGTCAAGGCAGCGCGCTGACTGAAGTGGCTGCGTCCCGCCCCGGCTGTGTAACAGAGGTCGGCCAGGGAGATGTTGTCCTGTTCATGCAGATGCTGAAGATATCGTTCGGCTAACACAGGCAGTGCTGTCTCAGTTTTGGCTGATATCGGCAACACATGCCAGGAACGTTCGGGTGGTTCTGGTTCGGACGATGGGGAGGGTGGGACGTCCGGTGCCTGTTCGATCACAGCATGAGCGTTGATCCCACTCATCCCAAAGGAACTCACGCCTGCGATGCGCGTGCCATTGCTCTGCTGCCACTCGCTCAAATGTTGGGGGATCTCTAGCGGCAGCTCTGCTTCGGCTATTTTTGGATTGAGTTCGTTCAGGTGCAGGTGTGGAGGAATCGCATCATGCTGCAGAGCTAGTACCACTTTGATCACCCCTGCGATACCTGCCGCTCCTTCGGTGTGCCCGATATTGGTTTTCACTGATCCCACTCGTAAAAGCGGTTGTTCTGGCGTGCGACCCTGCTTGAGTGCCGCCCACAAGGCGTTCAGTTCTATGGGGTCACCCAAAGCTGTTCCTGTGCCATGCGCCTCGACATGGCTTACCTCATGTGGCGCTACGCCAGCTTCAGCCAGGGCTCGTTCGATGACTGCTTGTTGCGCTTTGCCGTTGGGCACGGTAATGCCGCTACTGGGGCCATTGTGGTTGAAGGCGCTGCCCCTGATGACTGCCAGTATGGGATCCCCTCCATCCTGAGCATCAGAGAGTCGTTTTAAGGTCACCACCCCGCAGCCCTCTCCTCGACCGAAACCATCAGCGCTGGCGTCGAAAGTCTTGCAGCGACCGTCTGGACTCGCTGCGCGCAGCTTGCAGACCAACACCGTCGGCTCTGGGGTCAGCATCACATTCACACCCCCAGCTAGCGACCGATCACATTCACCACGGCGTAAACTCTGGCAGGCGAAGTGTAGCGCCACCAATGACGAAGAGCATGCTGTATCCACCGGGGTACTCGGCCCCTGC
>JAAERE010000103.1 GCA_024230675.1 bacterium
GCGCGATCATTCGATCCGCCTGCACAATTCGGCCAAGATATATCGTATGGAACTGAACTACACGCCGGAACAGATCGACCAGGCGATTATTGACCTGATCGACACCAACGGTCTGGAAGAATGTTACATCCGGCCGGTGGTCTTCCGAGGCTATGGCTCGCTCATGGTCGACCCGTCCAATTGTCCCGTCAATTTTGCCATCGCCGTCTGGCCGTGGGGACAGTATCTCGGCGAGGACGCGGTCGAAAAGGGCGTTTCCGTTTGTGTGTCCTCCTGGCGCCGTCTGGGAGCCGACACCATGCCCGGCATGGCCAAGGCGGGCGGCAATTACATGAACAGTCAGCTTATCAAACTTGAAGCCAGAAGACTGGGCTACCACGAAGGTATTGCGCTGGATATGGATGGTCATGTTTCCGAAGGCTCCGCCGAAAATATTTTTCTGGTAAAAGACGGTCGTCTCATAACGCCGACGTTTACGGCGTCGGTTCTCCCGGGCATTACACGCGACTCGGTTATGAAGCTGGCCCGCGATCTGGGGATGGAAGTTGTCGAACAAAACGTCCCGCGCGAGTTTCTGTACCTTGCCGATGAGGTGTTCTTCACCGGCTCGGCCGCTGAGATTTCACCAGTAACGAAGATAGATGATATCAAGGTCGGCACAGGTCTTCGCGGCCCGATCACCAAGAAACTTCAGGAGACCTTTTTTGATTTGGTCGAAGGCCGCGCTGAAGACAAGTATAAGTGGATTACTTTCGTTCGGGAACAGGCCGGCAAGGAGGTCTCAGTCTAAATGAAAGTTGCTGTTGGCGCCGATCACCGGGGGCTCGCTTACAAAGAGCGCATCAAAGAGATTCTTGAAAAGCTGGGACACGAACCGATAGATATGGGGCCGTTCACCGAGGAATCCGTGGACTATCCCGATTTTGGTCTCAAAGTCGCACACTCCGTTGCCGATGGGTCCGCAGATCGGGGAGTGACGATCTGCTGGACCGGCAACGGTATGAATATGGCCGCAAACAAGGTCAAAGGCGTCCGGGCCGGCATGGCCCTGTCGATCGATATGGCCTACCTGACACGACTTCACAACGATGCCAACGTCCTCACCCTGGCCGACAAGTATACTCCGCAGGATCAGCTCGAAGAGATCCTCAAGACCTTCCTGGAGACCGAATTCGAGGGCGGCCGGCACGCGGCCCGGATCAGAAAGATCGACGAGGCTGAGGCTTAGGCCGCTTGTCCGTGGGCAGACGTCCTCGTCTGCCCCAAGAGAAGAAACACGTTCTGGTAGTCAGCACATCCCACCCTGGGAAGGGTGGGCCACCCGGTTTTCAGGCCCGTGGGAATCCCGGCTCCCCCTACAACCCCCCCGCAACTGATTGACCCGCCCCGTTTTATTTCCTACATTGCGCCAAATACGCTAGCTATTGTGGAGGCCGATATGTCATATCTGAAGCAAACCGATCCCGAGATATACGACGCTATTTTCAAAGAAGCCAACCGCCAGGACACCAAGCTGGAGCTGATCGCCTCGGAGAATTTTGTCTCCGAAGCTGTCCTCGAAGCGGCCGGTGGCGTGATGACCAACAAATACGCCGAGGGCTACCCGGCCAAACGGTACTACGGCGGCTGTGAGTTCGTGGATGTCGCCGAGGACCTCGCCCGCGACCGCGCCAAACAGCTTTTCGGCTGCGAGCACGTTAACGTCCAGTCGCACTCCGGCTCTCAGGCCAATATGGGCGTGTACTTCACCGCCCTGAAACCGGGGGACAAGGTCATGGGCCTGGACCTCGCCTGCGGTGGGCACCTCACTCACGGCCATCCTATCAATTTTTCTGGTTTCTTGTATGATTTCACAGGGTACACGGTGGACAAAGAAACCGAGGTCATCGACTACGACAAGCTTCTGGAGACGGCAAGAAAAGTCCAGCCCAAGATGATTGTCGCGGGAGCTTCGGCGTATCCGAGATTTTGGGATTTCGAAGCCATCCGCAAGGCGTGCGATGCTGTCGGCGCGTACATGATGGTCGACATCGCTCATATCGCCGGTATGGTTGCGGCGGGTGAACATCCTTCACCGATTCCGTTTGCCGATTTCGTGACCACCACCACGCACAAGACACTCCGCGGCCCGCGCGGCGGAATGATTATGTGCAAAGAACAATACGCCGCCGACCTCGACCGCATGGTCATGCCGGGGATTCAGGGCGGCCCGCTGATGCACGTTATCGCGGCAAAGGCCGTAGCGTTCAAAGAAGCCCTCACCGACGAATTCAAAGTGTACCAAAAGCGGGTAGTCGCCAATGCAGCAGCCCTCGCAGCGTCGTTGATGGAGAAAGGACACCGGCTGGTGAGTGGAGGGACGGATACCCACCTCATGCTGATGAACTTCATCGACATCCCCAAGGTCTCCGGCAAGAAAGTCGAGAAGGCTCTGGACAAGGCGGGCATCACTGCCAACAAGAACACCGTTCCGTTTGACCCCGAAAAACCGTTTGTGACTTCGGGCGTCCGCATCGGTACCCCGGCGATTACCACGCGGGGAATGAACGTCGAGGATATGCCCGTGATCGCGGACTTCATCGACCGCGCCATCCAGAACCGCCGCAAGGACGAGGTGCTGGAAGGCATCGCCGGCGAAGTCGCCGAGTTTTGCAGGAAATTCCCGCTCTATCCGGAGAGGACGAAAGGATAGCCGTCATGCTCTTTCAGTTGACCATGTTTCCGACGACCAAGAAGACCGGCACGGCTTCGGCTTCGGCCGATGTCGCGAAAGTGATCAACATCATCGACAAATCCGGCTTGCCGTACAGGATGGGACCGATGTCGACCACGATCGAAGGCGGTTGGGACCCGGTCATGAAAGTGATTAATAAAGCGCGGCTGATGCTCAGGAAGAACCATAGCCGCGTATATATTATAATCACAATCGACGACAGAAAAGGCGCCAAACGGCGCATCACCGGCAAAATTGCCTCGGTGGAGCAGAAACTGGGAAGGGAGGTCAACAAGTAATGGATTCTATCAGAGTAGTATTCATTTCGATTCCGCGTGACCAGGCCAACGCGTACGCCAAGAAGCTGGTGGAAAAGCGCCTGGCGGCCTGTATTAACATCGTACCGCGCATTGAGTCTTACTTCTGGTGGGACGATGCCGTGCAGTACGATGAGGAGACGCTGCTGATTGTCAAAACGGCCAACGAGCGGTTTGACCAGTTGATGACGTTCGTGAAGGAGTCGCATCCTTACGATTTGCCGGAGATCATTTCGATGGACCTTGCGGCCGGCCTCCCGGAGTACATCGAATGGGTCCGCAAAGAAACCGCGTCGAAGGA
>JAAERE010000104.1 GCA_024230675.1 bacterium
ATAGACGGCGTTGTCGAGGGCGAAAAAGCGTTTGATGTTCAGATCCTCGCGGGCGAGGATTTTCTCGTTGAGGGCCTCGCGTTCCTTGCGGTATTTTTCGATATGGTCACACATGGTCTCTCTCGTTGGTGGCTGCGATGTCCCGTCTCCCCTGCGAAGAACCCACAGCAAGCTGTGGGGCACCGGTTCTTAATTCTCGTTTACATGGGGCCGACGAGAACGTCTGCCGCCCACGAATCTCCTTTTCCGTCTCCCCTGCGAAGAACCCACAGCAAGCTGTGGGGCACCGGTTCTTGATTTTCATTCACACGGTGCAGACGAGAACGTCGGCCGCCCACAGATTCTGTAACCCACCCAGAGTGATACGTCGGGTGGGGACCACCTGACGCCTTCGGCTCCAGGTGGGGTACAAGGTGACTTGCGGGGCCAGTGGCGGGTTCGAAGACGGACCCGCCCTACAAGATCCACTACGACACGTTTGGCGTGCGTTCGAGGGCCCGCTCCAGCTTGCTCTGCTTCTGTCGCTGATAAGGTATGCCGAGTTTCTCGAACATCCGGCGAAGTCTGTCTTCGACGACCTCAAGCTGTCCTTCGTGCGACAGCTCGACTTCGAGCTCATAGTCAACCGACCCGTCCGCAAATTCAGTTTTGTCGATCTCAAGTGTATAGTCGTAATCACCGATGCGGAAGACTTTGGACTGCCGGTCGTTCTGAAACTCCACCAGTTTGATCAGTGAGAGTCCGGAGAATTCCTCTCTCACGACCCGTAGCGGCTCTTCGTCGAGTCCCAGGACATCGGCGCGGCCGGTCATGATTTCGATAGCTCTGGCGCGGTCAATCTCGGCTTCGATTTCCCGTCGGATCACGGCGGACCCCTTCTCGGAGATAGAACTCTTGAACGTCACGAGGCCGCGTTTGTTCTCGGCACGCAGCCGCAAGGCGGAACCGCTCTGGCTCAGTTTGCGATCAGAGCTGTCAAAAAAGACGTTCAGGTGGTGATCTTCGTCCTGAATCGGACCGAGCGAACCGACCAGTTTGAGATAGTCCGTAAAAGACTCCAACTGGAGTTTGATTTCGATTTCAAGATTTCGGGGCGGGTTCATAGTGGACCCAATATAGTAGATAGATCGTTCCAGCGCCAGCGTGGTCGGAGCAAAAAGTTGCGTGAGCGCCCAACCACGACGAGGGGGCCGTTGTTCGAGTCAGAATTTGTCGCCGGGGTTATCAGGAAAGGTACGAGAGGCGCCTGCAGACGCTAGCCGAAGTGCCCCAGTGCCCATCGAGTAACGACTCCAACGAGAACCGAAAAGCACAGATTGACCATCGTTCCGCCCAGATAATATCTAGGGTTGTTCTTCATATCCTCGGCCCGCAATATCGATTTCGCCGCGAATATGACGGCCAATCCGGTGACCTGGTCGGCCAGGATCAGGGTGACGGTCAGGAAGTTTTCGCATTTGCCAATGATCACGCCCAGATCGGCCGGTTTTTTCGGTTTCGGACTTTCGGGAGGTTCCTGGTTTTCCCCGACTGGAAAGGGGCCAAGCACAGCTCTGACCACAAGACCGCTGAAGAGAAAGGTGACCAGATAACCGGCCAGCAGCACCAGTAGTTGTGTAAGATTCAGATCTACGAAGGTTTGCATAGTTCCACCCCGGGGCCTGTCTCGAAGCCCGTCTCTCAGACAAAAACAAGCTAACGCTCGACGCCGCGCCGGTCAAGGACATCTGCAATAGCTTTTTCGACTCTGTGGAGTTCCTTCCAGTGAGTCGCTCGCAGGGCATCGGACACTGCCTGCTGGGTTATCCCAAGCTCGGCTGCCACTCGATTCTGGTTTCTCAATCGACGATAGAGCCGTATTGTATCGACTTGCTTTTGAGTTCTTCTGTCGGTGATTACAGAGAACAGGCTGGTAAGGTCATAGAGAAGTGCTCCAAACTCTTCATGCGGTGGAGCCAGATGAAATCCATACCGAGATTTGGTATCCTTCTTCTTCAACATCTCCATCAGGACGGCTGCTCTGTGGAAAGCCTCGCCGTCCATCCTCCGGGCATCGCCGGATTTGAGACCAACGTCCAGTGAGCCCTCGGCAACGGCAAAACGGAACTTGAGCGGAAAGACCTCCTCGTTTAGCCTTAGGCAAATCTCGAAGCTGTGCTTCGGGTGATGAAGCACCCCCGAGAGTTCATCCATGCCTCTTGTTAGAACGGGCGGGGCGCGGAAATCCTTTAGATAAACTACAGAGATGTGTTTGAGGGCAGAGTCGATCTTCTCGGCCAGATTCTGCCGATGCGCCAGTCGCGATGACCCAACCAGATCGCCGACTAATACGGTATATAGTCTTTGCTCATCTTTCATAGTACAAGTATATCGACTTGTATTACACAAATACAAGCTGTTTTGCTTGTTTCATGCAAAAACAAGCCCATCATGCTTGTACGCCCACTAAACGTTGTAGGCGTCGGTTATCTCAGAATTATCAGCCGCGTTGTACACACGGTAGACGGTCTGGTTGACGGTCGTATCCCGGATCACGTTGATTTTGAAATTGTAGGCCCTCATGATCCTTCGAACCCGACTTGTGCCATTTCCTGTCATGACATCGGCCATCTCCGGACTGACTACCAAATGATAGTCACCATATTTCCTATCGGCTTTGGCCCTTGCAAACCAGCGTTCGATCTTGGTAGCAATGTTTTCCTTTGACATAATCCGCCCCAGGCCGCCGCAACAGGCGCAGGGTTCCGAAAGGGTCTGCATATGCGAAGGTCTCACGCGCTCGCGGGTCAACTCGATAAGGCCGAATTCGGTAACCGGGTTGATGCCTCGTTTCGCGCGGTCGTATTTGAAGGCCTTCTGGAATTCTTCGTAGAGTTTCCGGCGGTTTTCCCGGCTGTACATATCGATGAAGTCACAAACGATGAGTCCGCCCATATCGCGAAGCCTGATCTGGCGGGCAATTTCCTCGGCCGCCAGAATATTGGTCTGGAAAATCGTATCTTCCTGATCGCGGCGGCCGACAAAACGCCCGGTGTTTACGTCGATAGTAACCATCGCCTCGGTCTGGTCAATAATCAGATACGCTCCTTTTTTCACCCAGACCTTGCGAGAGAGCATTTTGTCGAGCTCAGGCTCCAAATCATAGAGATCAAAAAGAGGTTTCAAACCTTTGTACAGTTCCACCCGCTTCTTGAGGTGCGGGGACACCTGTCGGGCGTAGCTGATGATTTTCTTGTAGTCGTCGCGGCTGTTGACCACCACCTTGTCGACATCGTCGGTGAAGACGTCGCGGATCATCCCAATCAGCATCTCGGCTTCCTTGTGGACCAGCGCAGGGGCGCTGGACTTGTCGGCCTTGCGCTTGAGCTGCCGCCAGAGGCGAAGCAGGCGCTTGATGTCGGAGCGGATCGCCTGTTCGGACTTGCCCTCGGCCTCGGTGCGGATAATCAGGCCGAAACCTTCGGGTCGAAGAGGCGCGATGAGTTTGCGAAGGCGCTTGCGTTCGGCCCAGTCAGTAATTCGCTTCGAGATGCGCACATGGTCGTCGTCGGGCACCAGCACGAGGTATCTTCCGGGAAGTGAAACCTCCGAGGCTATGCGCGGTCCCTTGGTGGAGATAGGCTCCTTGATTACCTGAACCAGTATTTCCTGATTTCGCTTGAGCACAGTTTCAATTCCGGCTCGCCTCGTCTTGCGGATGATTTCGGCCGGGGCCTCTTCCTCGAAATCCTCGGAGTCGAACCGGCTCTTGTCCATTTTTCCGATGTCGGACGAATGGAGATAAGCGGCGCGCTCCATGCCGATATCAACGAAAGCCGCCTGCATACCGGGCAGGACAGTTTTGATTTTGCCCTTGTAGATGTCCCCGACCATGCGGTCGGAGCCGGCGCGTTCAACCTGCAGCTCGACCAGCCGGCCGTCCTCCAGGATCGCCATCCTGGTTTCGTACTCGGTAGAGCTGATAACAATTTCTTTTTTCACAATTTCTCCTGAGCCCCTTTGGGGATCTCTCCAAACACTTCACCCGGTTCCGGTCGAAAACCGTTTTTGAACGAGCGGCCGTCCATCTCTCTTTTTCCGGCGGGTACTACCTTGAGCAGCTCTACCGCGCTGTCGCCGCCTTGCACCAGGAGTCTTTTTTTGTCGGGCAACACTGTGCCCGGCCTGGTGGCGGGATCTGTCTGGTCCTCGGAGAGGGCGCAGGCGTGGATTTTGATCTTGCTGCCTCGAAAGAAGGTGTAGGCCCCCGGTCTGGTGGCCAGGCCTCGTACAAAATCGCGAACCCGGGCGGCGGGCAGACCGAAATCGATCAAGGCATCAAGAGCGTTGATTTTCGGTGCCCCGGTGGCCCGGCTGTCTTCCTGCGGCAGGGGTCTGGTTTCGCCCCGCTCTATCAATTCGAGCGTTTTCAGCAGAAAGGGTCCGGCGTTTTGACACAGGCGGTCGTGAAGTGTATCGTATGTATCGTTTTCGGTGATCGCTATTATTTCCTGATGGATCATATCACCGGTATCTATTGTCTCTTTTAGAAAGAAGCTGGTCAGACCGGTTTCGGTCTCACCGTTGATTAGCGCCCAGTGGATCGGCGCCGCGCCCCGGTATTTGGGCAGCAGCGAAGTATGCACGTTGATGGAGCCGAGCCGGGGCAGGCCTATTAGTCGCGGCGGCAGAATGCGGAAAGCGGCCACGACAAAAAGATCGGGCTTCATTTCCTTCAGTTCGTCGTAGAGCTTCTCTGATTTCAGGGATTTGGGCGTAAGTATCCGGAATCCCCGACAGTCCGCTTCCTGACAGACCTCAGTGGGGGTCGGTTTGCGGTTGCGCCCGACCGGCTTCTCCTGACCGGTCACCACTGCGAGAATCTCATGATCGCTGTCGCAGAGATGGGCCAGGGTCGCACGGGCAAACTCCGGCGTGCCCATAAATACTAGTCTCATTGGTGTTCGGCCGTGGCAGGCCGGGATCGATCACAGGGCTCTAGAGCAGAACAGGAAAGAGCGGAAGATGTCCTATGAGGCGGCGGCTAGTTTTCTGAGCCGGCCTCTGATCAGCGTTCGCGTCATCGGCGAAATGCGGTCGATGAATAGACTTCCCTGAGTGTGGTCGAACTCGTGCTGAATCGCGCGGGCGGCCAGTCCGTCGGCCTCTATCTCGAACTCTTTGCCGTCGAGATCCATCGCGCGCACTCTGACCCGCTCCGGGCGGGTAATTTTGAGGTACATATCCGGGAACGAGAGACAGCCTTCTTCCATTTCGACTTCCTGGTCGCTCGCTTCTACAATCTCCGGATTGATAAATACCTTCAGGGACTGGTTGATATCCACCGCTGATAAATCGATGACAAACACAGGCTTGGCGGCTCCAATCTGGCTGGCCGCAAGTCCCAAACCTTTGGCTTTCTTCAGGGTGTCCACCAAATTGGACACCAAATCTTTGACATCCTGGTTGAATTCCTCAACCGGTTTCGCTGTCTCCCGTAATACCGGGTCGCCGTATATGACGATCGGTCGCTCTGCCACGGAAACTCCTAAAGTACAACTATTTCTCTACACGAGCGGCGATGGAACTTTTGAGGAACTCAAGTTTGGTCTGATCGTTGATCCGCAGGACAATCCTGCCCTTGTCGTCGTCGATAGCAAAAATGGTCCCGAACATGCCGCCGGTAGTTACTACTTTGTCACCTTTTTTAAGCTCTCCGAGGAGCTTATCGTGTTCTTTCTGTTTCTTTCGCTGCGGGCGTATCAGCAACAGATACATTACGGCGATCACCAGGCCAAACCAGAGCAGGGTGAACATTCCACCGCCGCCGCCGTCCTCCATGCCGCCCATAGCGACTATCCAATTGTAGTCCAAAATCTCTCCTAACAGCTTTATCGTCAATCAGTTCAAAAACTGAACAGCTTCTTTTCGCAGCAACGAGGCAATATAGGCATCCCGCGAATTCTTTTCAAGCCTTTCTTCTGCCCCTGACATGGCTGTTGGCGCGAGTCGGCCGCAACGGCTATCGCACTGGTGCAGCAGCACTTAGAGAGCTTTACGAGCCTCCATTAGAACGTTTTAGTTGCCTCGGTCGCTTTGGTACAGATCGTGAAACTTGGCCAGAAGCTGCCGGAGTTTCTCAGTATGGGCGGTATCGGTCGTCTGCTTGCACTTCATCGCAGCCACCAGCATCTGGTGAAGCAGGGTTACTTTGTTAGTATAAACCGCGTATTGAGCCTCATCTCCCTGATCAACCGGCTTCACTCGCTGAGCCATGAAGTACTGGGTCACGATCTCCGCGTATTTGTCGGCGTGAGCTTCCTTGTTGTTGATCCAGCGTACCAACTGGTTGTTGTTCTTGTCGCCGGCCGCCGCCAGTTCGTTGATCTGGTGCATTGACTTTTCGATCGTGCCGATATGCTCCGTCAGCAGCTCGAACCGCGTCTCATCGCCGTAGATACCGCACGGAATCTCGCAATGGCCAAAACTGCTGATCGGCACGAAAATCAGCAAGGCAAGAGCAAAAGATAGTCTTGCCGAAATACTCTTCATTCGCCGAGTCCCCTGCTCCCTAATGTTTTTGACAAATTCCATTAGCCAATAGAACCGAGGATCAGCCTGGTTTGTTCTAGGATGTTTTCGCTACGGGGGTCGAAGGTCAATGTCCGTGGTCGACAATTGGGAAGCGGGTCGGTCCCTGAAGGGCTCGACCCGCCTCTGCAAGTCTTTATCGGCTCTGGATCTTAGGAATTCTCCGACGACTCTTCGGAGGCGGCTTCTTCGGCATCTTCAGCCGAGGCCTCGTCCTTGTCGGATTTGAAGCTGTCCTTGAGTTTGGACATCTTCTTGGCCAGACCGGGAATAGACTCGATCACACCTTCCCAGGTGCCTTTTTTGGCCGGAAGCAATTGGATACCGTCGGCATCCATAATTATAAATGCCGCGGGTTCAATTTTGGCGCCGCCACCGCCGCCGCCACCGAAACCGGTACCTGCTTTCTCGGCCTCACCCTGTCCGCCGCCGGCACCGAAGCCGACCGATATTTTGACAATTGGAATGACGGTTTTATCACCGATCGTGATCGGATCGCCGATAATCGACTCGGATTGGGCCATCTCCTTGAGTTCGCCCACCACGCCCCTGAGAATATCAACTACATTGTTAGCCATCCTGGACTCCTCCTTTTTCTCCTATCGCCAACTTGACAATTTTCCTTATTGGTAAGCGCCAGATAAGCACCGTAGTACGCGCTGCCAGCCGGTACATGGGCAGGGCAACCGTCAATCGAGCGGCGCCGGAAAACGAGGCCCCGGTCCAATCGGGAACGTACCTGAACCGCCCGGCCAAAGCCGGAGCCGCCCCCATCGCGGCGCTGTAAAAACCATACGCCTGTCCGGTCAAATCCGGGCTGTCGAAGCCGCCTTCGATCTCCCCCTCGGCCTGCTCGATTATGCTCGCCCTCAGCAAATCCATAAAGTACAACCAAAGCGCC
>JAAERE010000105.1 GCA_024230675.1 bacterium
GCCGGGTAGCCCACCATTTATGGTGGGTTTCTAAGTGAACGGAGAATCGTCGTTACTGCCACTGAACCCACAGCAAGCTGTGGGGCACCAGAAACAAACCCTGGCGGGTTCGAGGACGGACCCGCCCTACGACGACGGCTCCACAACCCTCTGCAACTTTCCAACAGCTCAGTTGTACCAGATTCGACAGGGCAGCAGAGGGTTGCACAATCGGGTTTGACAAGCTTTTGGGGATTGCTTATGTTTACAGACCCTCACAAGGCATTAGCAAACTAATATTGTCCAATTTGGAAGTGATAAGCAGGAGAGAAAAATGACCAAGTTACGAGTCCTTTTCATCGCGGTGCTGGCGCTCTGTCTCGGCGCCGGGATGGTAACGGCTGCCACGATCACGCTTAAGGTTTCCGGCGAAGGCGCCGCCAACGACAGCACGATTATCGCCGGCAAGCCGGTCTCGGTAGACTTCTGGTGGGAGAACGACAAAGACGGCCGCCGCGGCTTCACGACCGGATTCCGGGTCTTCTCCGAAGACATCAAGAAGATTATCCACGTCGCCGACTCCGGCAACGGCCTCAACGACCAGGGCGATATCAAGGGCCACAACGGTTGGGAAGGTACCGATGTCTGGGATTTCGCCGGCATGTGGACCCCGCTTCCGGATTGGGACGGGAACCTTCCGGACACCATCGGCTTTGGCGCCACCACCGTGCACAAGCGCTATATGAAGCACGATAATATGAGAGTCCTTTCTTTTGAAATAATCGTGCCCGAGACCGGGACGTTGCATATCGACTCTACTTTCACCCGCCCGGGCGGTTACTGGAAGTTCGTCAACAACGAAAAGCCGGTCTGGACCGGACCTTACGCCTTTAAGGTCATCAAAGACGGCGGCGGCAAAGCTGCTGAAGGAACGGCCGACGAAAAGGCCAAAAAAGAAGACACCGAGTAGATTTTCGATATTGAGCCCGCCTCACGCTATGGGGCGGGCTTTTTTTGTGGCGAAGCCACTTTTGTGACCAATTCTATGCGTACCAC
>JAAERE010000106.1 GCA_024230675.1 bacterium
GCCCGCCGTGTTGACGGTGAGGGCAAAAGTCAGCAGGTCAAAGGTGGCCGTGACCGACTTGGCCGCGTCCATCGTTAGCACACAGTCGCCCGTGCCGCTGCAAGCTCCGCTCCAACCGGTAAAGGTTGAACCAGCATCGGCGGTGGCGGTCAGGGTGACGTCCGTGCCGTTGGGGTATGTGCCGCCCGCCGGGTCGAGGTCCACCGATCCGCTGCCGTTGCCCGCCGTGTTGACGGTGAGGGCAAAAGTCAGCAGGTCAAAAGTGGCCGTGACCGACTTGGCCGCGTCCATCGTCACCACACAGTCGCCCATGCCGCCGCAAGCCCCGCTCCAACCGGCAAAGGTAGAGCCGGTGTCGGCGGTGGCGATCAGGGTGACGACCGTGCCGTAGGGGTATGTGCCGCCCGCCGGGTCCACCGATCCGCTGCCATCGCCCGCCGTGTTGACGGTGAGGGCATAGCCCAGCAGGTCAAAGGTGGCCGTGACCGACTTGGCCGCGTCCATCGTTACCACACAGTCGCCCGTGCCACTGCAAGCCCCGCTCCAACCGGTAAAGGTTGAACCAGCATCGGCGGTGGCGATCAGGGTGACGACCGTGCCGTAGGGGCATGTGCCGCCCGCCGGGTCCACCGATCCGCTGCCATCGCCCGCCGTGTTGACGGTGAGGGCATA
>JAAERE010000107.1 GCA_024230675.1 bacterium
GGCTGCCTTGATGCTTGGTCCGGTCTGCTCCAGAGCCAGAATCGACTGGACTACCCGGTCAAAGCCGATGCCGCAGCCCGAAGACTGGCCGTGCCCCTGCTTGAGGACCTCGAAATACCAGTCGAACTGGGCCGGATCGACTCCGGAGTCGGTCAGGTGGTCATACATGTAAGATTCGATAAACTGTTTCCGGCAGGTGTCGGAACTGCCCTCGCGGACAGCGCCGCCGACCGATTCACCCACCTGCGGCAGCAGGAGGTCGCAGCAGAGGGTTTCATCCTCGGCTCGCTTCATGGAGAAGAACTTGATGACACCGCCCTCCTGGGGTCTCGGGTCCGCAGGGTAGTGCGTTACGAAAGTCGGAAGGCTCCCCAGCAATTCACACAAGGCCAGTTCCTCGACACTGCCGAGGTCATCGCCGAACTCCACCTTGTAGCCGTTTTTCTGAAGCAGCGTTACGGCATCGGCGTATTTCACGCGGTTGAACGGTTCGCCCACGTATCGAGCCAGAAGGCTGTTGCCGGTTGACTCCTGCCCGGTCTGGTACATCGCTTTGCCCAGCGACTCAACCAGGTCCATGAGTCCGTCGAGCTCAAAATCCCGGCCTTCGAACTCGATCAGGGTGAACTCGCACAAATGCCGGTTGGTCACTTTGCGCTCCTGTCGGAACGAGGGCCCGATTGTGTAAACCCGGTTGTGGGCCAGCGTAAACGCCTCCAGGTAAAGCTGTCCGGTCTGGCGGAGAAACATCGCCAGCTCATCGCCCGTCTCGTTGTACATGGACACCGGCATGGCGTTGGGAAACCATTCGCACGAGCCGGTAGCGCCGGTTATGTGGGGGACCGAGATCTCAAGGAAGGAGTTGCTTTCGAACCATCTGCGGGCGGTTCGCAGGAGTTCCGATCTCAGTTGAGTCGTTTCCTTGAAATCTCCTCGCATAACAGACAAATGGCGCATGGGGAACCTCCGTTTGGGAAAGGGTAAAAAAAAA
>JAAERE010000108.1 GCA_024230675.1 bacterium
ACCTCCGTTTGGTCTCGAAGGCCTTCGATGTTGGCACTGAGCGTCAGGATGTCCCCACGGCGGGCTTCGGAAGCGCTCCACTTGAAATTCGTCACGCTGATCGGCGGTACAGCGGGAATCCAGTTGGACTCGCCGGAGAGGCCGTTCTTGGGCAGCTTGACCTCGAAATACACCTGGTCATCAAGTTCGATATCCTCGGGGATGGGCAGCTCGCCGACGAACTTGTCGCCTTTGACCTTGCCTTCGATCTTGCCGAGCTTCTTCCCTTTTTCGCTCTCGCCCTTGATCTTGATAGGGGCGCCGAAGCCGACAAATGAGGTCCCCACTTCCAGACTGGCTGTCTGTCCGCCTATGGCCAGTCCAACGTTCCAGTTGGCGTAGACGAGGACGGGTTCAAGCTCAATTTTGTGCTCTTCGTCGGTTGATTTAGTAAATTCGAGGGCCATCTCTTGCTCCACTCTATTCGACAGGTGCGCCGGTTACCAGCGACTGGATGATCTGATCCACCTGATTGCCAAGCAGCTTGACGCTGCGTTTCGTGAAGTTTATTGAAAACACGAAGCCGGAACCACCTTCGACCGAATAGACCTGTCGACGTATTACGACGCTGTCATCCGCGGCTATCATTTTGTACGTGACGTGATAAATCTGCTTTTCGCCGGGCAGGGTTTTGACGCCACCCGTGAGCACTTTCATATCCGGCATCGCTTCCAGTTCCATGTCGATATGTTCTTCGGCGTACTCTTCCAATTCGGAGTCACCCGCTCCGCGGTCGACCAGAAGTATCAGGAAATGCGCGACACCGTCCGATTCAGGTCCCTGGAAAGTGAACACCGACCGGTCTTCCCATCCGTCGGGAAGGTTCTTTGAAAAATCAGGTAGCTTAGCCATATATCTACTTCTTCCCCGGCGTTTGACGGGCACGATGTGCCTTCAGATTCACCCCTAGTTCACCGACCAGTGAACGTGAGTTTTGTATCTCTCGATTACTACAGCCGCCCAGAACCCTTCGCCGGACTTTCTTGTGAAGTAAGGCCCGAAATTGCTCCTTCGACCTTTCTGGCTCTCAAACGCCTCTTGCAGCGCTTTCACCGGATCCTTGCGTCCGATGGAGCCCACGCTCCGGTCGTTGACGAAGCCTATGTCCAGAGCCTTGCCGCCGCTCTCAACGTAATGGCGACTCTTCTTCACGGTCTTACCTTTTTCGACTTTCGTGTAATGCTTCCCATTGGTAGTGGCGGTGATGGTTACGGACGTGATTTCGGTTTTGGCGGCCGCTGCCTTCACAGCACCATCGAAAGCAGTCTTGAGTTTCTTGCTCACCTTGTTGTCGGATGTCTGCCCGTCAATGCCCGTGGACCTGAACTTGACCTCGACGGTGCAATCGTTGCCCTTCTTGTCCTTGCAGGTGACATCCGCAAGGTTCACTCCCCCCTTGACGTCATAATTGACCAGCTTTGACTTCGCAGGCTTACCCACCTTGCGGAGAGGTTTTGTTGGTTTCGCCGCAGCCACGGCGGTCGGACCGTAGCAGTGTCGCCCGAACCACTTCCTTTTCTTCCCGCCTTTACTCTTTCGATAGTCCGTAACCCAGCCCAGGCAGAGATTATGATTCGAAGATTCCCTGATCCATTGGCCGGTATTGCCGTCAAGGACCTCCCAGATCGCCGGCACATATTCACCGTAAGTTACGACCTCCTCACTCAACTGGGCAATAACCGAAACGCAGCCCATGAGGTATCGCTCCATCTTCTCCAGTTCGTGATGGTATCCGTATAGCCAGCGGGCGTACCTCAGGCCCTGACTGCACGAACGCAGCTCTATCTCCCACTCCCCGCGCGTTTGGGCAAAAGAGTCAATCTCCCGGAAGCTTTTAACGTAATGCCGCGCCTGCTTGTAATGATAATCCAGCTGCTTGAACGTGCGTTCCACTCCGATTGCAGCATTCTTGGCCGCCTTATCGGCTCGCTTCTTCTGACGCTTTGCTCTCTTTTTCTTCAACCCGTACAGGGAGCTCTCCACCTCGGCCATCCCCTGCTCGTGCACCTGTTCGTCGATTTCCCCCCTTTCGAGCATCTCATCAAGTTCCCGTTTTAGCTCCGCTTGTTCGTCCTCGTAGGCCTTGTTTTCCATCGCACTGATGCGTTTAAGAGGGGTGTCGATTGAGAGTTCGTTTTTGAGCGTCTTGAGAACATCGGATTCTACTATATAAGGATTGCTGCCGTCGGCAAAAGTACAGTAGTCGTTTGCATTCCCCAATGCCTTCGCCCGGCGGTCATCGGCTTCACCCTTGATCTTTTCGGCGATGGATTTCACTCCACCCTCCAGTTTGCCCAGCGAGAACTTGATAACGCCACTGAGCGGCTTGCTAACAGCGTCCACAGAAGACTTGAAACCGAACTTGAATACTGACGGAAGAATGCCGCCGGCTAGAGCTGTCGTGGTAATCGTGTAACCGTGGTCCAGGAAACAGGACACCTTCTCAAACTTAGTCGTCGACATGTTGTAGTTCGTCAGGCGGTGGGAAAACTGGGACTTATACCCGGGTTTGTCATAGATTCTGGCCACGTCTGCAAGGAATTTCTCGGACCGTTGCGTCTCCGGAGGAGTCGTGCCGGGATTCTGAACGCCGCTGACTCGCAGTTTGTCGTGTTTGATTCGATTCTGAAAGTCGACCGCGTATTCGGCAAGCATACCCCTGATTTCGGCGACATCAAGCATTGTGGGCTGAGGGCTGCCGCTCTTGCCCGAGGATTTGTCGCCGCTTGTCTTCTTGCCTGAACCGGTGGCCTCCCCAGGCTGTCCGTGATAGAGATAGAGGTCCGGCCGCTTGTTCTTGGCGTAGCAGTGTTTGTTTGAGAATCGTATGAAGGATTTCAGTGCCTTGACCTTACTGGTGTAGAAGATCTCTTTGGGAAACCTGAAGCGGCCGCACTGTTTGTGGTCGTTCTTCTTCTGGAAGCGATTGATCGCACTCTCGACTATTTCCTGTCGCCTATGCCACTCGGCGGACATAGAAGCGAACTCATCAAGACAAAAAGCGCACAGATTCAGAGCGGGCAGAAGGTAGTTGCGGGTCTTGTCCACCTCGTGAAGGTACCGCATGGCTGGTTTGGCGTGCCTGATGTAATGGTCGCAGCGCTCCAGATCGCGGTAGTTCTTGAATCTCTTGTCATCCTTCTTCAGGTCGATGAGTTCGTAGTGATCCTTCACTTCAGGATCAATCGCCTTGAAGAATCCGCCCATCTCCTCTGTCAGGGCGTATCGTGCCTTGCGAAGGTGAACCGAAGCGGGACGGATGCACAGGTTGGCGTCGGCCGCCAACGGCTCACGCCAGTAGTCCTTATAGGTCCAGGCGTCATCCTTGACCTGTACATAGCTCTTGAGTTTCTTAGGCGTGATGTATACTACAAAACGGCGGTACCATTTGCCTTTGGCCTCGGCCTTTTTCTTGTCGTATTCTTTCTCCCCTTTGGCCTTACCCTCTGCCGTACAATACATCTCCTTCTGGTAATAGACCTTGCGCTTGAGGTAGTCCCGGTGCCGGTAGAAAGCCTTGAGGCCCAGAGTTATGGCGAGAGCGCTCAGACCAACGCCCGCCATTATCCAGCCCGCCGGACCGGTGGCCACGCCCACCAAAGTAATTACTCCGCCAACTCCCGTGGCCACCAGGCCGGGGGTCGCCAGGATGACTTTGTCCAGGGCACTTCGCTTGACGTACTTGATGCCGTGATAGCGCGAGTGTCCCCTGATCCTGTGCCAGAGCCCCTTCTGATACCACTTGCCGTTGTGGATGGTGTGGACTTCCTTGAACGCAGGTCGGGCTGCGGTCAGGATATACTTGGCCCGATCTTCGGCGTCGGCGTCCGAGCGCGGGCGTTTGAAAACGTTGCTGATATTGCTGCGGGTTTTCGTGCGGGGCGGCCGAGGCGGTTTCTTCTTG
>JAAERE010000109.1 GCA_024230675.1 bacterium
CCACCTGCCACCACCACTTCGGCGTCACCGCACTGGATTGCCTGGGCTGCCAGCATAACAGCCTTAAGGGATGATCCGCAGACTTTATTAATGGTTATTGCTTCCACTTCCCAGGGAAGCCCTGCCTTAACAACAGCCTGTTTACCAGGGTTCTGTCCATACCCGCAGGGCAAAACCATACCCATTATGCATTCGTCAACCTGTTTATCATCTATCTTGGCCCGTCTGATGGCTTCCTTGATTACATGGGCACCAAGGTCGGTGGCGCCGATCTTACTCAATGTCCCGCCAAAACTGCCCAGGGGAGTGCGTGTTGCACTAACTATGACTGCTTTATTCATTGTTTCTCCTCAATTAAAACTTGAATTTTAAACCTATAGCCTTAGGCTTGTTTCACAGATAAATCCAATAATATTACATATTTCTTCTGTATTTGCCACCCACTTCATACAATGCCTGGGTAATGGTGCCCAGGGAACAGCAACCTACCGCTTCCATGAGCTGGGCAAAAAGATTCCCTCCGTTCAGGGCGGTCTGCTTTAAAGCGTCAAGGGCCTGTTCCGATTCGCTTGCATGGGCTGTTTTAAA
>JAAERE010000110.1 GCA_024230675.1 bacterium
ACTATCCGTGACCTCAACCGTGAACTGGTAGGTCCCGGAAACGGTCGGCGTGAAACATATCTGGTTGTTGGCCGTGTCAATAGCGCCGTAGCCGGAGAGCATCGCCTCCGTGAGTCCGGAAAGTCCGTCCACATCCGAAGGTACATAAGTTACACAGATCGACTGAGGAGCGCAGAGGAACAGCGAAGTGTCGCTCTGGGCCACGACCGTGGGCGCCGTATTGAGCGTTACATCAACCCCAACAGTGTCGTAGTCGACTGCGCCGCAGGCATCGGTTGCCTTCAGAACAAACTGGTAACTTCCAGAGCCGGTCGGCGTGAAACATATCTGGGTGCCGTTGTAGGTCCCCGGTCCGGAGAAGAGCTCGCAATTGGTTAGGTTTGCATCGGGATCGCTGCACGAGGCCGCCCAGCAGATCGGGGCCGGTGAGCACTGGAACACAGAGAGGTCAGCCCCGGCGTCGGCCACCGGCGGACTGTTGAAATCGACGTTGAACACCAGGTCGCAGGTGTCGGCGCCGCAGGATTCCGTTGCGATCACCTGAATTGTGTAAGTACCGGCCGTGTCGGCCAGGAAGCGCACCGAGCCACCGGCGTATGTACCGTAGGAAACGCTCACGGTTGCCGAGGGCGGTGTCACCGTGAGGGCCTGGATCACAGAGTCCGCGCCGCAAAGGAATTCATCGTAATCGGAAACCGGGCAGCTTATGGCCGCCGAGGTCCCGAATGTTATGTTGGCCGTTACTGTGTCTTCGGCGACGGCACCACAGGCATCCGTGACCTTGACAACAAACTCGTAGCTGCCGGACGTGGTGGGCGTGAAGCACATCTCGTTGGCCGCCGTGTCAATGACACCGTAGCCCGAGACCATCACCTCGGTCACTCCGGACAAACCGTCCGCATCGCTCGGCACATAAGACAGGCAGACCGACTGGGGAGCGCACAGGAAGAGGCTGGTGTCGCTCTGTGCCGCCACCGCGGGGGCGGTGTTAAGCGTGATGTCCAGAGTTACCGTGTCTTCGTCAGTAGCGCCGCAGGCATCGGTGGCCCGTAGAATGAAATCATAGCTTCCGGAAGCCGCGGGCGTGAAGCATATGTTCGTACCGTTATAACTGCCGTTGGGGCCGATCAACTGGCAAGCCGTCAGGTTGTTGTCGGGATCGCTGCACGAAGCAGGCCAGCAGATTTCGGTCGGCGTACACTGGAACAGCGTCTGGTCCGATCCGGCGCTGGCCGAAGGTGCGGAGTTGAAAGACACCGCGACATTCAGGGTGTCCCGGCCAGTAGCGCCACAGGCATCCTCGGTTTCGAGAACAACAGTGTAGACAGCTGCCATAGCCGCCGTGAAGCAGACGGTTGAGTCGCCCGTGTTAAGAGTCCCGAATCCGGATATCAACGATACGGTCCGGGACTGGCCGGCATCG
>JAAERE010000111.1 GCA_024230675.1 bacterium
CGTCTATCGCATCAACGAGCGCACGACACTGTCGAACACTCTGTACTACATCAGGGGCAAAGGGTACTACGAGCAGTTGAAGCAGGGCCAGCCATTTTCGGAATACGGCATAGCGCCTTCGGTGGTAGAGATCGACACCACAACCGGTCTTCCTTATGACGAAGGCGACCTGGTGCGACAGCAATGGGTGAAGAAAAACCAGTACGGTCTCAATCCGCGACTGGATATTGAGCACGACCGCGGACGGCATACGGTGGGCGGGTCATTTTACCTTTTTGAATCCAACCACTATGGTCAGGTGGTCTGGGCCCAGCACATCAGAAGTTCCTTGGACCCTCAGTACAAGTATTATCAATATTACGGGGATAAGATACTGGGCTCGATTTATGCCCAGGAATACTACCGTGTGAACGAGCGTCTGTCCACGCAGGTGACGGCGCAGTTACGTTTCCAGCGGTACAAGTTCGATCAGGAAAAGATGGGGGCGTTTCTCGGTCACCAATACGATCTTGATTGGCTGTTCTTCTCACCCCGGATAGGGTTCAATTACCAACTGACACAACAGGCCAGCCTGTTCACGAATTTCGCGGTGTCTTCGCGCACGCCTACGGACGCCTCGATCTACGACGCCAATGATCCGGAGCTTCTCCCGTCGCTGAAGATACTTTCGGCCAACAACGACTCGACTCAGTTCGTTTTTGGCGCTCCTCTGGCGAAAAACGAGCGGGTGTACAATTTCGACTTCGGCGGTGCCTATCGCACGCCGAGGTATGCGTTTGAGGCTAATCTTTTTTGGATGGAGTTTCGCAATGAAATTATCCCGGAAGGTGGCATCAACGAAAACACCGGACTGAAGATAACCACTAACGCCGATCGTTCGGTGCACGCCGGAGTGGAGTTGGCGGGAAGCGTGAAGGCGACTACGTCGCTGAAGTTCGACGGGAACTTCTCCTACAATTACAACCGGGTCAAAGAGTATGTGGCGGATATCGACGGCTACCCGATTGATTATGCGGATCAGAAGATCAGCGGCTTTCCGGATTACCTGGGTAATTTCATAACGGACTATCAAGCTGGCAGCTGGAGATTCACCAACCGCGTTCGGTTTGTCGGGCGAAGGTACATGGAACTGCTGAATATCGAAGAGCTTTCGCTTGATCCGTACATCATCTCATCGTTGTCGGTCGAGTACACTTTCGAGAATTTCATGCAAATCGGCCGGCTGCGCCTTCAAGCGCGGGTCGATAACCTGGGCGATAAGAAATACGAATCCTCCGGTTACGGTGGCGATTATGCTTACCATGATGGCGAAAAGGTCGTGGCCGGCGGATGGGCGGAGTATTTCGTGGCGGCCGAACGGTCGTTCTACGGTCAGTTGGTGCTGGAGCTCTTCTAGACGCCCATGCATCTGATTGATTACAGCCTGATTGTCGCTTACATAGCGCTGCTGTTGGTGCTCGGGTTTGTTAAGCGCCTGGGCAAAGACAGCAGCGCTTCGCAGATGATAGTCGGTGGGCGCACGCTCACCCTGCCGGCTTTTGTAGCTTCGCTCGTGTCCACCTGGTACGGGGGGATTCTCGGTGTCGGGGAGTACAGTTATCAATACGGTCTGTCCAACTGGCTGGTGTTCGGCCTGCCGTATTATCTGGCGGCTTTTCTGTTTGCCGTCTTTCTCGCCAAACGCGCCCGAAAGTCGGAGGTCCTGACAATCCCCGACCGCCTCGCGCAGGTGTACGATAATAAGACGGCAGCGGCGGGGTCGATCATCATTTTCCTGATGACCGTCCCGGCGGCGTATATCCTGATGCTGGGCGTGCTGGGGGAGCAGTTGTTCGGCTGGCCGTTCTGGGCAGGCGTCCTGGCGGGGAGTGCGGCTTCGATAATCTATGTATACCTGGGCGGGTTCAACTCGGTGATACGCACGGACCTTTTTCAGTTCGGCCTCATGTTCGCCGGTTTCGCGGTTCTTTTGGTTGTGTTGGTAGGAGATTATGGGGGAGTTGGGTTCCTGTTGGAGAACCTTCCGGAAACACACACCACGTGGCACGGTGGCAATGACGGCTGGTATATCGCCACCTGGTACGTGATTGCCCTGGCGACCCTGATTGAACCGGCCTTCTATCAGCGTTGCTATGCCGCTAGGTCGGCCTCCGTCGCGCGGAAGGGTATCTTTATCTCAATTGGTTGCTGGGCGTTTTTTGATTTCATGACCACCTCATGTGGTCTATATGCGCGCGCGATTCTTCCTAATCTGGCCGATCCGGTGTCTTCATATCCGGCCCTGGCGCGCGAAGTCCTCCCGGCCGGGCTGCTAGGGCTGTTTGCCCTGGGGCTCCTGGCCACGGTGATGTCGACGGTTGATTCTTATTCCTTCCTGGCGGCTTCGACTTTCGGCAACGACATCATGCGCAGGCTGGGGAGAATTCGTCAGGATCAGATTACCCGCTACACTCGTCTGGGGCTGGTGATTTCTTCGATACTGGCCATCGTGTGGGCGCTGTTCTTCCGTTCAGTGGTGGACATCTGGCATGCCTTTGGTTCGATCGGCACTCCGGCGTTGCTGGTCCCGGTTTTCTTTGCTTTCGTGGGGAAACGTCGCTTGCCGCCCGGCGCGGCGCTGGCGTCAATTATCGTCAGCGGCGCTCTTTCGGCGGTCTGGTACGTATCCAAGTTTTATAGTCCCACCGAAGATTACTGGCTGGGGCTGGAACCGATTTTCCCCGGCCTGATCTTATCTCTCGGTCTGTATCTCTTTCTTGCCGAAGACCGGTCGCGGTCGTTGCCAAAGCCGTGATAAAGGGTTATATTCGATCACTATGGACCACGAACCTATATATCTTTCCAAAGAGGGCCGTATCAAGCTTGAGTTGGAGTTTAAGCGGCTTAAATACGAAGAACGCCCCCGCATTGTCGCTGAGATCAAGCGCACCAGAGAATTGGGTGATCTCTCGGAAAACGCCGAGTATCACGCCGCCAAAGAGGCCCAGGGGCATCTGGAGCGAAAAATCGCCGAGCTGGAAGACAAGCTCTCCCGGATACGGACGGTGGATGCCGATCAGATACCGACCGACAAGGTTTATCTTTTTGCCAAAGTGTTGGTGAAAGACCTTGAAGACGGGGAAGAGATAGAATATACGATTGCGCCGGCCGATGAGGTTGACGTGGATAACGATATTATTTCGATCAAGTCCCCCATCGGCGCCGGCCTGCTGGGCAAAGCGGTCGGTGAAACGGCGGAGATCAAAATACCGGTCGGAAAAATACGGTACGAAATCCTGAAAATAAGTCGGGATTAGGCCTGCTTTCGGAACCTATTCCTCTTCTTCCAACAGACCTTCGATCTCTTGTTCTTCGTAGTAGCCTTCAGGTTCCTCCTGGTGGATTCCCGAAGCTGAGTTGGCACACTCGAGCGAGCAGAACATGTCTCCGTCCTGTCTCACCGGCATTCCCACGATCTTTTCGCTACAAAAGGCGCAATGCATGGTTACCCTCGCGTTGTCATAACGGGCTCTGTGTATTGCGGGCCGGACTCGCTGACTACTGAGTTCGGCCTCGGCTGAGATTTCGGATCATCCTTTTGCCGCATTATTAAGAAACCCAATTTTGCTTGTCAAATGTTTTTTTTGAGCAGGCGGCAGGGCAAGAAGGCGGAAGTCGAAAGGAGATTGGACCGGTCTCCGGCGATCGCAAAACCCCTTGACTTTCAGGTGACCGATAGTACCATGAAAGGCTACGGTAAGTTGCCGCAACACATTGTCCGAAACGCCTTGTGGAATAATCTGTTGTGGTTGAGAGATGACACCGTGTCATCGCCTTGCGGTGCGCCGTTTCAAGCCACCATAAAGATTGACCAGACTGCCAACCGGGAGATAACGATGGAAAAGAAGCAGGAGTCCGGGGCCGGAAACCCGCAGGAAACCTCTGAAGAGTACTATTTCGATGATATTACCCAGGCGATCGGCGACATTCCCCTGATCAAGCTGCGTCGCCTGCCGGAGGAATATGGGGTCAAAGCGACCGTTCTGGTCAAGCCGGAGTTCATGAATCCGACCGGGTCCGTCAAGGACCGCATGGCGATTTACGTACTCAGGCAGGCCGTGAAGTCCGGGGAGCTCAAGCCCGGTGGTACGATAGTCGAGGCTACTTCGGGTAATACCGGCGCGGCCGTGGCGATGTTCGCGGCGGCCAACGGCTATAAGGCGATCCTGACTATTCCGGACAAGATGTCGAGGGAGAAGGTTGACACCATGCGGGCGTTCGGCGCCGAGGTGCACATCTGTCCCACAGCAGTACCGCCCGAATCCCCCGATAGCTATTACGAAACCGGC
Source organism: bacterium (assembly GCA_024230675.1). Taxonomy (GTDB): domain Bacteria; phylum Zixibacteria; class MSB-5A5; order GN15; family FEB-12; genus JAAERE01. Next base: position 4,329 of record JAAERE010000111.1, read on the forward strand.
AAGCGGATTCACCGCGAGACCAAAGATTCGTATTGGGTGGGGCAGTATTTCAACCAGAACAATATCGAATCGCACTATCGAACCACCGGCCCCGAACTGTGGGAACAGGCGGGGGGCAGATTCCACTGTTTGGTGGGGGGAATCGGTACCGGCGGCACGGTTTCGGGAATGGGCAAGTTCCTCAAAGAGAAGGATCCGTCGATTGAGATCGTGGCGGCCGACCCCGAAGGATCAATCTATTACCAGTATCACAAAGACAAAACTATCATCGAGCCGCACACGTACTATGTGGAAGGGATCGGCGAAGATCTGCTGTGTCCTTCGATTGATTTTTCGGTGATCGACAAGTGTTACCAGATCTCCGATAAGGAGAGTTTCCTCATGGGGCGAGAATTGACCGGTAAAGAAGGGATTCTTGCCGGGGGCTCTTCAGGTACCGCCGTCGCCGCCGCTCTTCGCCACGGCAAGACGCTGGACGAGGGTAAGGTTATAGTAGTTGTGCTGCCGGACAGTGGTTTGAAATATATCAGCAAGATGTTCAATGATGACTGGATGCGTGAAAAAGACTTTTTGGAGTAGGTACACCCATGACAGACGATGATTTCAAGAACAAGAAGTTCGAGACGATAGCAATTCACTCCGGCCAGGTTCCCGAAGACGGTGCCCAGTCCGTGACTACGCCCATCTTTCCCACGACGACTTTCCGGGAGGATTTTCCCGGTGATCCCTCCGGCTATGTTTACGCCCGCTGGTCCAACCCTACCCGTGTGGCGCTGGAGAAAGCCGTTGCGGCCCTGGAGGGCGGCACGCATGCCTATGCTTTTTCCTCCGGGCTGGCGGCGGTTCAGGGAGTCCTCAACCTGCTCAAGTCCGGCGACCACGTGGTGGCCGTGAACGATCTCTACGGCGGCTGTCACCGTATGTTTGAGCAGTTGATGAAGCCGCATTTCAATATCGAGTTTACGTATGTAGACGCCCGCGACACGGAAGCTTTTGAAAAGGCGGTCAAGAAGAACACGAAGCTTTTCTGGATAGAAACGCCATCCAACCCCCTTCTTCACCTGGCCGACATCAAGGCGGCTGTCGAAATCGCGAAAAAGCAGAATATCCTGGTGGCGGTCGACAGTACTTTTGCCACGCCGTATCTCCAGCAGCCGTTGGCGCTGGGTGCGGATATCGTCCATCATTCGATGTCCAAATACCTCGGCGGCCACTGCGATGTCATCGGCGGCGTTCTGGCTATGAAAGACGAGAAGCTGGCCGAACAGGTCCGGTTCAATCAGTACGCCGTGGGCGGTATCCTGGGACCTTTTGAGTCCTGGCTGGTGCTTCGCGGCCTCAAGACTCTCCACGTCCGTATGGATAGGCACTGCCAGAATGCTTCGGCCGTAGTTGACTACCTGAAGACCGTAGACGCTGTTGAAAAGATTCACTTCCCCGGAGTCGACGGCAAACCCCTGCCGAACGACATGAAACTGCCCGGAGGTATGGTATCTTTTGAGATCAAAGCGGACTTTGAGACCGTTAAGCGGTTTGTGATGTCGACTAAGGTGTTTGTGCTGGCGGAATCGCTCGGCGGGGTCGAGTCGCTGGTGAACCACCCGGCCTCGATGACCCACGCCTCTATTCCCAAAGATGTCCGCGAGGCCCACGGGATCAGCGACTGCCTGATCCGGCTGTCGGTCGGCATTGAGAGTATCGATGACATTCTTGAAGATTTGAAGGCGGCGTTCGCCGCTATTGCCTGAGACCCGGAAATACGCTTCACTGGCCGGTATTACCGGTCACCGGTACTACTGGTCAGTGAAGGTCGTGTTCGGCCAGGGTCATGATATCCCCGACCAGAATCGGTTCAACCGCGTGAAAGCCCTGTCCGTACTTACAGCGGGCCTGCATTCCGAACGAGCGGGCCATGGTGGTCAGATGCTCGATATAGTCTTTTGACTTCTCGGGATTCAGGAACTGCGAGCGATGAGCCGAAAGGGCTTCGATCCATTGCTCGAAATGAGGCGTAATATCCACCACGAAATTCGGATGTACCTGGGGCGGCAGGAAGTAGTTGAATATGCGTGTGACTAGGTGCGGATCGCCGGGGAGATCGGCCTTTCCCAGGGCAGCCAGATTTACGGCGTTAATGCTGATAATCCCAGAGGCGACATGATCCGGGTGTGACTGTCGCCGGCCGTGTCCGACGTGAGGATACGGGGCGAGAACAATCCGCGGTCTGGCCGCGCGAATGATCCGGGCAACCTCCAGACGTTTATCGTAACTGTCTTCGAGCCGCGTGTCACCCCAATCGAAAGTACCCAGGATATCGGCCCCGAGAATACCGGCGGCTTCCTCTATTTCCCGGGCGCGAATCTCGGGTGTTCCGCCGGTGCCCATCTCACCCCGGGTGAGAATAACAATGCCGCATTTGTAGCCGCGTTTCTTAAGATCGATCAGAACGCCCCCGGTGCCCACTTCGACGTCATCGGGATGAGCGCCGATCGAAATCAAATCGTATCTGTTTTCGTCTGTCATATCAGTTCTCGTGCACCTTTCTAAAGACTAAAAAAAAGCCCGGAGGAAAAAGTTCCTCCGGGCCGGTATTAATCGATCGGTGCTAGCCACCAAAGTTGTCAGAATGGAACTTGAGCATCTTCCGAATGAGATCGTAGAGATACTCATCAGACTCGACACCACCGTCGAAACTGGAGTAGTCGTACTGTTCCACCGGGTAGCCCTGCGAACGCATGAAGGTTATCCACGACTGGGTCATCTCGCCGTAATTCCAGCGGGCGCCGGGATTGCTGGCGACCCAGATGTTGACGCCCTGCAGCGGATCACCGCCGACCTGTTCGTGCAGACTGTCGAGGTTGTTTTGCATCCACTGACCCCAGGCCCAGTGAGCCGGGTTGGCCGAGTTTCCGTCGACATAAGCCTGTCCCAGGCTGTCGAACGGGAGATGGAAGTCGAAGTCTTCATCCTGGTCGATATCCTGCAGCACGTCCGGAACG
>JAAERE010000112.1 GCA_024230675.1 bacterium
GAACATGGTCATATCGAGCAGTTCTTCGGTCCAGATGGATGGATCGTGCTGCTTATATACTTGCATGTAGGGAACGTTATCTGGCGTGATCTCGACGTGGGACGGATGTGGCGGAGTCCAGAAGATGGAGCGGAGAAGTTCTCTGATATAAGGTTTCTCGGTGGCGACTCCGCTGAGTTTGGCCCAGCCCATCATATCCTTATCGGTAATAGGGGCTATTCCGTCGCTAACCTTTACCCCGGCTTCTTTCTGCTGCATCATGTTTTCGGACATCGGGCTCCAGTCCATTCGGAAACCGTACTTCCACAGTTCCAGTTGCTCGAATCCGGGTGCAGGTCCGGCGTACATGTACATGGCGTGAGGGGTCAGGCGCACACCGGGGAAAGGCTCGACGTTGTCAACAGCACCGCCAGCCTCTGTCCTCTCTTCCAGAACGATAACGCTGGCACCGCATTTAGCTAAATAGGAAGCCAGTGTTACCCCATTTGGTCCGCCACCCACAATGACAAAATCATACATTTCTTCGTTGGGCATATATCCCTCCTTTCACCTGATCTA
>JAAERE010000113.1 GCA_024230675.1 bacterium
CCTCCCGAAACCCACTAGCCCTGAAAGGGCGAAACAAAACATGGAGGCACGTCATGCCGCAATCTCTTGCGCGAATACTGGTACATATCACCTTCAGCACAAAGAACCGGCAGCCCCTCATCTCTCCCGCGGTCGAGCCGGAACTCCACGCGTACATGGCGGGAATCCTCCACAAGATTGGCTGCGCGGAAATGCTCGTGGGGGGAACCACCGATCATGTCCACGTCCTGTGTGCCTTAACAAAGAACATGGCGCCCGCAAAAGTGATGCAGGATCTCAAGAGCGGGTCGTCAAAATGGATCAAGGGTTTTGGCCTGCCCTTCGACAAGTTCCAGTGGCAAAGTGGATACGGGATGTTCTCCGTAAGCGCCTCCAATGCGGACACCGTTCGGGACTATATCATTGGCCAGAAGGAACACCACCGCACAATGACGTTTCAGGAGGAGTTCCGGAGTTTCTGTAAGAAACACGGTGTCGCGCTTGATGAACGTTATGCCTGGGATTAGAGACGCGGCCGGAGATGCCGGTTCCGCGCCATTACCACAACATTTGCCGGTGCCGGCCCACGAGGGAAGGGGGCTCTGTGGCCGAGCTGGCAATACGGCCGGGTTTCTGCCCGTGCACTTGGGTTTTGTGCCGCCCCTTCAGGGCTATGTGCAAAGAACTGCGTGTGACCCAGGGCTGCGCTTCGCTTGCCCTGGGCTAGATTGTCACGCGCTTTCAGCGCGCCCTCGTGACTTAGAGCGGAGACGGCGTGTAACCCTGGGCTAGATTGTTGCGCGCTTTCAGCGCG
>JAAERE010000114.1 GCA_024230675.1 bacterium
GATCGCTCCCGGAGGTTCCCATTGCGGGTTGCCGTCGGACGCCGTCGTGTCGCCGGTGGCGCGGTTCTGATCGGTATCCAGATAAATCGCGACGTTGATGCCCAGCGAGTCCGCGGCCACATAGTCCACCCAGTCGCCGAAAGTTTCTACCCGGAACTCAAGCAGCGAGCCCGTGCTTCGCACGTGCACTTTGTTGACGTCGCGGTGGATCAGTTCTTCGTCATCGTCGGTTATCAACAGCTCCCAAAGGTAGTGGACGGCCACGGTATCCGTGAAAGCGCTGTGTCCCAGGACGTCGAACATCTCCGCAGTAATCAGGTGGACGCTGCCGGTGTCAAGGCCGGTCGGCGTCCAGGTGTATTCGTAAGGGGCGGTCGAGTCCACAGATCCGGCGATTTCCGAGCCATCTACATAGAATATTACGCGTTCGACCCCGGTAACATCGTTGGCGGTCACGGTGATGTTAGTGGAAGTTCCCACTACGGCACTGTCACCGGGGGAAGCGATCGATCCGATCGGCGGCGAGGTGTCGTTGAACGTTGTGAACTGCCAGGTGTAGTCTGAAGCCAGGGCGTTGCCGGCGGTGTCGGTAGCGGTCGTCGACATTGTCACTTCGTAAGTCTGACCGCCTAAGAGCAGAGAGCTGGGGGCAAAGGTCATTGCCGAGTCAGGACAGGTTTTTGTGCCGACCGTCACGGGGTCTATTTGGAACGCAGTGCACGCCGATGATGGCGCCATGTCCTCCGAGAACCGGACGATAATCTGGCTGCTGACTGGAACATCAACAGCGCCCGCCGCCGGCGTTGTAGACAACACGGTTGGGGGAGTGCTATCGAGATCGGTTGAAAACTGCCAGACATATGCCGAAGCCAGGGCGTTACCGGCCTTATCTTTTGCGGCTGTCGAAACGGTTACGGTGATTGTCGTGTCCCCCGGAAGGAACCCATCTGGATCAAAGGTCAGAGCTTTGTCGGTATAGCTGACTGCGCCGGTCACCGCAGGATCGATCGTCAGCGATGAGATAAGCATCGTGTTTTGATCCATCGCCTCGGAGAAGGTGACGCTTATATCGCTGGCCACTGAGACGAAACTGCTTCCGTTCAGGGGGCTGACTGAAACGACGGTTGGGCGGGTAGTATCCTTGGGCGGGCTCACCGGGTCATCACCACAAGCGAGCAACGCCAGTGAAAAGCAAACCAGAATCGTAAAGAATGCAAAATATGTCAGTTTTGGCACACCTGTCTCCTTGGTCTTCTACACGCCCGCCGTCCAAAGGTCCCGTTAAATATCAGGGAATTGCCTCAATAGCAACGAATTTCGGGAGTGGCCAGCTACCGGAAAATCGAAAGTGCTGGACGGCCGCAATTGCCCATCAAATATGGAGCAATTGGCGAGCCAGGATTCTCATTTCGGCCGGGATCAGCGTTCGGCGCGAATGACTGTTCGATCAGCGCCGGTAACCAGAAGTCGGCGCGAACTGACCGCCATGCCGCTGAACTCAGCTTCGGTTCCAGCCTCAAGAATATCCCATTCCTCACCGTTCGCCGATGTCATCAGAGTTCCGAACCGCCCAAAAATCATGTATCTGGCGCCGGTCCAGACCAGGTCCGAGGGAGCTATGAGGTCGTTCTTGAGTTTGCGGGTCGTCCAAGTGTAGCCGTCAGCCGACGAAAAGAAGCAGTAATACCCATCGGCAGAATCCGGAATCCGATACCCCACACCTCGGAACTGACCCTCGGCCCAGGTCACCTGCTTGATCACAGAACCGTCCGGTACATTGATTCTACGGTTCGTCCAGGTCGTGCCGTCGGATGATTTGTGGGCCGTGCTGTCGCCCAGGGCCAGGTATTTACTCCCGCTCCAGGCAACGGTGCGCAGGTCGATCGATCCGGCCGCTGCGACCCGGTCCCAGTTCTGGCCGTCGTCCGACAAAAACACATGGCCGTATTCACCTACCCCAACGAACTGCCCACCTCCGCGGATAAGATCGAATATCTCTCCGGCTACAGGCTCCCAGACCTGGATCCAGGAGGTGCCATCGGAGGAGAAGTAGATAGACCTTGCCTCCCCGTTGTAGCCACCCAGTGCCACGTATTTGTCTGAGGAGTAAGCCAGGCCGGAAAAGTACGTGGCGGCGAGGCTGTGTCGCTCCTCCCAGTTGCTGCCGGTGGTCGAAGTAACCACTGTCCCGAAATTAGTGACGCCGACAAATCCGCTGCCGTCGTAGACAACCGACTTGATGGTGGCCCCGGACCGGTCTATCGAGAGATTGTCTGTTGAGGAGCCGGTGATCATGTAGCCGCCCGAGCCGGCGGCCGCGATAAACCCTGGTCCCGTTACCACGCTGTAGAGCTCCTTCGGTGCGTCGGAGGGCTGTTCCTGCCAGGTGACGCCGTCTGGAGACGTCATTACCGCAGACAGGGGAGCGTTGCCGTGGTCGATGCTTCTACCTCCCACAGCCACCAGATTGGAGCCGGTCCAGGCTATGTCGCGCAAGACGATGTCGTCGAATGAAGCGGTCAGGTTCCAGTCAAGGCCCTCGGCGGATGAATACACGAAAGATCTGTTGGTGCCAACAAACGATTCTCTGACTCCGA
>JAAERE010000115.1 GCA_024230675.1 bacterium
AATATGGGGACGATCAATCTCTCCCCCTCATTTGCGCCGGGAAGTAACGAACTGTTCTTCACGAGCTACTACGAAGGCGACCCGCAGCTCTACAAAGTCTCCGTGGCTACCGGGGAGACAAAACGCCTGACCGATTACAAGGGCGTTGTAGCTGCTCCTGCCGTCTCCCCCGACGGCAACAAGATCGCGTGTGTTCTCTCAAAAGACGGCAACTCGGAGATCTATGTGCTGGATATGGAGGGCCGGGTAATCAAGCGCCTGACCCGGCACCGGTCTATTGACTCGGCTCCTTCCTGGTCCCCCGACGGCCGTATGATAGCCTTTTCCTCAGACCGGACCGGCGCCCCCCAGGTTTACCTGATGGATTCGGACGGTCTGAATCTGCGGCGCCTGACCTACGAGGGGGGCTATAACGATTCCCCCATCTGGTCCGACCGCGGCGACCGAGTGACGTTTGTAAGCCGGACCAAATACGGTCGGTTTGACCTGGCCTCGATTGATACTTCCGGCACCGACTACCGGATACTCACTGAAGTAGGCCAAAACGAAAACCCGCACTTCTCCCCCGACGGCAAGCATATCATCTTTTCGTCTTCAAGACTGACCCCCGGCGACATATATACCATGGACCTTTCGGGGCGCAACCAGCGCCGGCTCACCCGGGGGGGCAACTGCTCCAACCCGGTCTGGGGACCAATAAGGTAACAAATAGAAACCTTCGGTTTCAAGGCGGGTATAAGCTGGCAGACGGACGGGTGCCGAGAGTATAAGCTCTTGCCTCTCAGAAAGATG
>JAAERE010000116.1 GCA_024230675.1 bacterium
ATGGGCAGAATTCGACACTTTATGGCAGGTCAGCACATCGATTTAGAGTTGCCTATCAAAGAGATGCGACCTATTTTGGGTCCACGAAAACGGGAAAGGAAAGTATCAGAAAGGACGCTTGATGTCAGACTATCAGTACATTCACGCTCGCCAAATATTGGACAGCCGGGGCACGCCGACAGTGGAGGTCGATGTCTGCCTCACCGATGGTACTCTCGGACGCGCCGCCGTACCCTCGGGAGCTTCGACCGGTGCTCACGAGGCCGTGGAACTCCGCGACGGCAACGCCAAACTTTTTTTCGGCAAGTCGGTCCTCAAAGCGGTGGACAACGTCAATAAAAAGATCGGTCCCGCTTTGCTCAAAGACGCTATCGATCCTTACAACCAGGTGTTGGTGGACAACTACATGATCCGGATGGACGGTACCGCCAACAAATCGAAACTCGGCGCCAACGCCATGCTGGGCGTCTCCCTGGCCACGGCCAAGGCGGCTGCCGAAAGTCGCGGACGGTTCCTGTACGAATACATCGGCGGCTGCAACTGCAAGATCCTTCCGGTCCCCATGATGAACATCCTCAACGGCGGCAAGCATGCCGACAACAACGTTGATCTGCAGGAGTTCATGATCATGCCTATCGGCGCCAAGAATTTCCCGCATGCTCTTCAGATGGGCGCCGAAGTTTTTGGTCATCTCAAGAAAGTCCTCAAGGCCAAAGGTTACAACACGGCGGTCGGCGACGAGGGCGGTTTTGCGCCGGATCTCAAGTCCAACGAGGAAGCGCTCGAGGTCATTATGGAGGCGATCGAGAAGTCTGCTTACAAACCGGTCAAGGATATCATGATTGCGCTTGATCCCGCCTCGACCGAGTTCTACAACGCCAAAACG
>JAAERE010000117.1 GCA_024230675.1 bacterium
ACCACCCGGGCCCTGGTCTCTTCATGGTTGTGGGACTTTGGCGACGGTGAGCGCAGCAAGGAGCAGAACCCGGTCCACATTTATACAAAACCGGGACTCTACAGCGTCGGTCTGACGGTTGCCGGGCCGGGCGGCACGGCAGGCGAAACGCTCAAGCCGGACTATATCCTGGTTGAGGAGCCGGCGGTTGAGGCTGGTTTTTCCGCCGATCCCGTTGAGGGCGCTCCGCCGCTCATGGTTTCCTTTAAGGACCTTTCAGCGGGGACCATTTCGCGGTGGTCCTGGGATTTCGGCGACGGTCAAAGCAGCAGCGAACAGCATCCCCGGCATACCTACGACGAGCCCGGTCTCTATGCGGTCACACTCAGTGTTACGGGAGATAGCAGGGTTGACAGGATTGAAAAGCCGTTTCTGATTCGAGTCCTTGAGGACGCCCCGGAGGCGTCTTTTACGGCCGAGCCGGTGGAAGGGACCGCGCCGGTTGCGGTCCGGTTTACCGATACGTCCGAGGGGCAGATCACCGACTGGCTCTGGAATTTCGGCGACGGCGCCTACAGCAGTGAACAGCATCCCAGCCATATCTATACGGTGCCGGGCGAGTATTCTGTCGGTCTGCGCGTGCGCAGCGAAGCGGCGGTTGCGGTGGCGCTGGAAGAGGCGTTTATCACCGTTGTGCCGCAGGAGTTCTTTCGGCACGGGCTGGCGGGCACGGTGACGACATCGCAGAATGCAGCGGCGCTTATCTATCTGACAGGTGATGAAAAGCGGATTACGGAAACAGACGCCGATGGTGCCTACCGGTTCGAGGGATTGCCGCCGGGCGAGTACCGGGTGACGCCCTTTCTGGAGGGGGTCATGTTTGAGCCGCCGAGCCGGCAGGTCAGAATCGTTGCCCGCGATGAGAGCGGCATTGATTTCAGCGCCCGGAGCGCTACGGGGCCCTCGATTGTGTCGGCTGCGGTGGAACCGGACAGGGTGCCTGATGACGGACAGACCCCGGTTACGTTTATTGTTGGCGTTGCACAGGCCGGGGCTGGTGTGCAGGTGAGCCTTGACCTGACGCCTATCGGCGGTACGCGGGGACAGCCGATGTATGATGACGGGACCAATGGGGATGAAACTTCAGGCGACGGCATTTATTCTTTTGTCGCCATGGTGGCAGCAGGTGTGCCGCCCGGGCCGAAGGGGATCCCCGTTAAGGTGGCTGATTCATCCGGACAGGCTGATTTTGCAAAGATTGAGCTCGGGGTATTGCGCAGCATCGCAGAGACGCTCGGTCAAAACGAAACCAGGCGTGAAACAATTGAAAACAGCATCGAAGGCCA
>JAAERE010000118.1 GCA_024230675.1 bacterium
CTTGATTTCGACCGCCTCCCCGGTGCGCCAGGCGCGTCCGAAATCCGTGAACGCCGCCGCCCCGATCTTTATTGACAGGAGTTCGACACCGGGATAGAACCGTCCCTCGACGTTCACGATGTGCACGCGATCTCCGGAAGTATATTCCTTGTCATAACCGCGAAGGCCAGACTTTCCGCCCAGGACCAGACCGTTGGGATTGTCCGTCTTGTCCGACACATATTGGCTGCGCAGAGCGAATGTTATGAAGGAGAGCTGATTATTGTAGGCTCGAAGCGTCAGCTCCGTAAGGCGACGCGTGTCAGTGCCGGACTTATACCAGAACGAACGGGAATACTTGGCCAGGATGATATTCCCGGCAATTTTGTGACTCGCCTGCGCCAGAAGATTGATGAAGTTGTAGTGATGGCCGGAGAGCCTGGGCCTGAAAGCCCGTCCGAACGTCAGCCCCACCGACTCACCCAGTGTAATATCTTCATGGTACTCGAAACCGTTAATGCGTTGCTCGACGATGAATCGCTGACGACTGTGCAGCGCCGAGAGATTGAACTGGTGATATACTGAATCATCAGGAAATTCGACTATCGAGAAAGCGGCGCTGTCCAGGATTGTCCGATCCGTGAGCTTGCGATACAGATAGGTGTAATGACCGCTGATCGAGGTTTTGCGATAGAACGGTCCCCTGCGATAAGTTGCAGAAAGTTCGATCCGATCCGATCTGTCTTCCCACTCCGAGACTTGCTGATTTGAGAGAAACCTCTCTTCGCGGCTGCCCCCGTGAAGCACCGACAAGCCATAGGACCAACGCTGAGCCAGATTATAGAACGGCCGGCCGACCGCCAACTGACGGTAGAAATCAAATGGATTACTGGAATAGCGCCATCGGATATCAAAGGAGCGGCCGAATATCCGAGGTTCATAGAGCTCGGTCGTGACATAGTTCTCATCAGCCTCGCGGACATAGTAGTCAAACGACCAGAATTGAGCACGACCCAGGAAATTTCTCTCTTCAAATCCCATTTGGTAGTCGGTTTCACCGCCGTCCGTATCGATCGACTTAAGACCGCCGATAAGGCTCCACTGGTCGATAGTAACCACCCGCAACAGAAGCCTGCCACCGTCGAACAATTCAAGTTCAATCCAGGCATCGTTAAACGGAAACCTTGCCCTCAGGTTGCGAGCCATCTCGTCGGCGATTTCCCGAACGAACAGGTCGCCTTCCCGCAGCAGAAGTTCCCGACGAATGATCCGCTCTTTGGTGACTACGTGGAGACTATTAGCCAGCCGGAAAAGGAAGCTACTGTAGGCCGGATCCGAGGTATCATAAATGTCCCGATTGTCAATCTCGACGCTGTCCACCGTCATGCCCTGGGGATCGAAATCGCCCTGTGCCAAAACCGAGAGGTATTCTGATTCTGGATTTTCGGATCGGGCCGCCGAGGCAGGCGGGGCTATCGCCCACAGGGCTAGCAGCAGGCAGCTAAGGAAGCGGTATCGATGCAATGCAGTCTCCACAGTCCGTAATTCGTGTTATCTCCCCCTTTTGCGGGCCGAAAATCGGCCTGGCGTCGCAATAACCTAATAGTCGACGCCTATCAAGCAATACTAACCTTTCGCCGATAATATATCGATAGAACGTAAACTACATCAAATAGAATTCTGGTGATGGCAAGAAAGAAACTCGGAGATCTACTCAAAGAACGGGGCTACATAAACGATTCCCAGTTGCAGACTGCGCTCGATGAGCAGAAGTCGACAGGCAAGCGACTGGGGCATATCCTCGTTGAGTCCCAGACGATCTCCGAGGAGCAGCTGCTGGAGGCAATCTCAGACCGCCTTTCAATTCCGAAAGTCACGCTCGAAGCCATGGTCATCGACCCGGCCGTGGCCCAGCGGGTGCCGGTGGAAATGGCCCGCCGATATACGCTTATACCCGTTTTCGCCATCGGCAATACTCTCACGCTGGCCATGGCCGACCCGCTCAATTTCATCGCCATCGACGAAATCAAGTACCATACCGGCTGCGAGATCAAGCGGGCGGTGGCCACCATATCCGAGATCAAGGACGCCATCGATCAGTACTATTCGGTGGCCGATTCACTCAAAGACATCATCGGAGGACCTCGCGATGGAGCCGACCCACTGCTGGCCGAGGTTCTGACAGACGATCAGGACAAGGAAACCGAATCCCCGATTATCAGGCTGGTCGACCTAATCATATCAAAAGCGGTCAAGGACCGAGCCAGCGATATTCATATCGAGCCCGACGAAAGCACTCTTCGGGTGCGTTACCGGGTTTCGGGAGCGATGCGCGAGGAAGCCTCGCCGCCCAAGACTATGCAACGCGAACTGATTTCACGGATCAAAATAGCCGCCGATCTCGATGTATCCGAAAAGCGTCTACCGCAGGACGGCCGGTTTATGACGCGGGTCGACCGATCCGCCGTGGACCTTCGCGTCTCCACCCTGCCGACCATCCACGGCGAGAAGATCGTTATCCGCATCCTGGATCAGCGCAACCTGATGCATTCGTTCCGCGAACTGGGATTCGGCGAAAACATCCTCGACTCCTGGACCAACATCATCCAGAAGCCTGAGGGGCTAATACTACTTTCGGGGCCGACGTCCAGCGGAAAGACCTCAACCCTGTACGCCACGCTCCAGAGCATCAACTCGATCGAGAAAAACATCATCACGGTCGAGGACCCGGTGGAGTATTCCCTGCCGCTGATTAACCAGATACAGATCAACGAAAAGGCAGGTCTGACGTTCCCGACCAGTCTTCGCGCCATCCTGCGCCAGAACCCGGATATCATAATGATAGGTGAGATTCGCGACTCGGAGACCGCCCAGATGGCCACGCGTTCGTCTCTAACCGGACATCTGGTGTTTTCGACGATGCACACCAACGACGCCCCTTCGGCTATCACGCGTCTGGTAGATATGGGTATCGAAAACTACATGGTAGTCTCTGCCCTCAAAGGCGTTATGGCTCAGCGACTGGTAAGAGTTAATTGTCCCAATTGCACAGAGACCTACGAGCCGCCGGAACAGATTCTCAAAAGGGCCGGGCTGTCCGGCGCAGTCCACGGTCTTACCTTCAGCCACGGCGCCGGCTGCACGCAGTGCAAAGGTACCGGCTTCAAGGGTCAGACCGGCGTTTTTGAGTATCTTGAGGTTACACCCATAATCAGCGAAATGATCCTCGAGGGCGCTTCGCTGGCCAAGATCCGCGACGCCGGCCGCAAATCCGGCTATATCCCGCTGTTCGAGGCCGGTCTTGAAAAAGTAGCTGACGCCACCGTATGTCTTGAGGAACTGCTCAAGGAAACGTCCAACATCGAAGACTACTCCTACCAACCGCAGGATGTAGAGGCGACCACCAGCCATGCCGGCACTATATAAATACGAGGCGCTGGCGCAGGACGGCAGCCACCAGAAGGGCACAATCACGGCTCCGGAAGCTGCCGCCGTGGAGGATTTCCTTCGAGGTCAGGAGCTGCTCCCCATCAGCATATCCGCTATTAAGGACAGGCGCCAGATATCCATGTTCGGCTTCCTCAAGGGGGCCGACTACGAAAATCTCATTATGTTCACGAACTCGCTGGCGACCATGCACCGGGCCGGTATTCCTCTATTGAGAGCCCTGGCGGTCATCAGGGTGGGCCGGGCAGACGGACGTTTCAATTACGCTATCGATCGGCTCCGGGTCGAGGTTCAGTCGGGCAAGCAATTGTCCGAAGGGATGAGCGATATCGGAGACGTGTTTTCCGGTGTTTATGTCAGTTGTGTGGCCGCGGGTGAGGAATCAGGAAGTCTCGAAAACACTCTGGATGAACTGGCCGTGATGCTGGAACAGGAGATGGAACTGACCCGGCAAATCAAGTCCGGCATCAGATATCCGGCTATGGTGATCGGGGCTATCGTTGCCGCCTTTTTTGTCATAATGAATTTTGTCGTTCCCCGGTTCGTTACCTTCTATTCTGGATTCGACACCGAATTGCCACTGCCTACTCGGATTATCATGGGCATGAGCGATTTCTTCAGCTCCTACTGGCCTGTGATGCTGGTTCTCTTGATAGTCGCGGGTTTCGGCTTCAAAAAGCTCCTGAACAACGAGCATGGCAGGCTTTGGTTTGACCGTCAGTTGCTGAGAATTCCGATTATCGGCAATCTGATCATAAAAGGCAACGTGGCCAGATTCAGCCTCATGTTTCGCATTCTGACAACATCCGGACTTCCCATCGTGAAGTCTGTCATGATGCTGGCCGCCACGGTCAAGAATACCGCGATCGGGCTGGAGATCCGGAAACTGGGAGAATTGTTCAGACAGGGACGCGATATCGACGTCGAATCCGGCGATTTCGAATACTTCCCGGAACAGGCTCTGCACATGCTGGGCATCGGGCTGGAGTCAGGAAATCTGGACGTGATGCTTCGGGAAGTCGGCGATCACTACAGCAAACAAGTGATGTATACCTCCCGGCAATTGACGGCTATTATTGAGCCAATACTGACTCTCGTGATGGGCTTTTTCGTGCTGGTATTGGCTCTGGCGATTTTCCTGCCTATGTGGAACCTAATAAAGGTTTTCCAGGGCTGAATCGTTAAAGCAAAGCCCTTCAAAATCCGACAATAAAGCTATAAGAATTGTTCGCTTTTGAAATCCTAAACAGGAGGAGACATGTTTAAGTCTCGACTCAACGATCAGAGGGGCTTTACTCTTATCGAAATCGTGATCATCATAGTGGTTCTCGGTATCCTGGCCGCCGTGGCTATACCGAAGTATCAGGATATCACGGGTGAAGCCAAAGAGGCTGCTTGCCGTGCCTCCCTGGGTGCTCTCCGCTCCGGCATCACGATCTACTACGCCAACGCCGCGGTTACGACCGGCTCGGCTACCTGGCCGACCCTCACACAGCTGGAAACCTACGGTGTTGTCATGGCCCAGGGCATACCGCCCAACCCCTACCAGACGGAGACCAATAATCAGGACTCCATCGTCACCGGTGTCACCAAAGGTACGCCGGTTGGCTCTCGCGGCGGCTGGGCTTACGACGTCGTGACCGGCGAGGTCTGGCCCAACACCAGTACATCCGGTGTCAGCGAGAACAACTGGTAGTGCGAGCACTATGAAGACTCAGAAGTACAGCCCCGGTCGCCTAGGCGACCGGGGTGGCTTCACCCTGATCGAGATTGTCATCATTATCGTAACCCTGGGGATCCTGGCCGCCGTGGCCGTTCCCAAGTTTGCGGACATGGCTAACAGTGCCAAGGTCAACGCCACTAAACAGGAATTGATGTCGCTCAAGAAGGCGATCGTGGGCGATCCTTCGGCCATAGCCGGCGGTGAATACATCGATCGCGGATTCGAGGGTGATATCGGCGACCCGCCCTCGTTGCTGGCAGACCTGGCTCAAAAACCGGGCTCCCTGGCGGTCTACAATCCGCTTACGCGCCTGGGCTGGAACGGTCCGTATATCGACGATGACAACAACGAGTATCTCTCCGATGCCTGGGGCAACAGCTATGTGTACCAGTCGTCGGCGAGGAGAATCTTGTCGACCGGCGGTGGCGCGGACACAATCGAAGTAACCTTCTAGGCGAGGCACAGATCTATGAACGGCCTGCTGCCGTGGACAAAAGAGAAGACGCCGCCCGCTGACTCCCAGGAGGGACAGGCGGACGATTCCCAGAGCTCGCGCCTGAAGATTTCCAGAGTATTCCCCAGGAAGCAATACTCACTGGGCAGGCATCTGGCGTTCTGCGTCGAAGAAGAATCCATCCAGATGGCGGCCGCCTCGCAGTACGGTCCAAAGATCGTGCTCCACAACGTGCGGAAGGCCTATATACCTTCCGCCGCCAAACAGGACAGCGAGCGCGAAGGAATTGTGCTGGCCGCCATAAATGAATTCGTGCGCGAGTTCGGCGGGCGGAACCCCGTGATCTCTCTCACCCTGGCCGGACCTGAGACGGCTCTCAGAACGATAACTATGCCGGAGCTGAAATCCGGCGAACTCATCTCCGCTCTCGGATTCGAAGCCAAGCAGCAGATTCCGTTCCCGATCGAGGACTGCCACTACGACTACCGGGCAATCGAGCGGATCGACGCTGAAGACGGCAAGCGGCTCAACATCTCCGTACTCGCGGCCACTCGCAGACTGGTACAGGAACAGCTGACGCCGATGGTCGAACTGGGCCTGGAGCCGGCGTACGTCTATCACACGCAGGACGTTATCGGTCAGCTCCTGAGGTCGCTTCCGTTCTATGACGATGGCACCGCTTACGCCCTAATAAACGTTAAGCGCCAGCGGGCTGAAATATCTTTCCACCGCGGCGCCAACCTGGAGTTCCTGCACGTCAGCTCGCTAGGATCGTCGTTCCTGGCCAACCGTACCGATCCGACCATGTTCGAGTATTTTGCGGAATCCCTGGCCACTGAAATCCAGAACTCTCTCGATTATTATACCGGGCAGTATTCTTCGCATTTTTCCAATCAGATTTTCATCTATGGCGACCTGTCCTACACCGACGACCTGATTGATATGTTGAGCGACCGCTTCGGTTTCGAGTTCCGCCGCTTCCCCGCCGAAAGCCTCGATTTCGTCAGTGAGAAGGAGCTGGAGTACAAAGACAGCCTGTCGGTTTGCCTGCCGGTGCTGGCAGCGTCGGTCAATCGTGCAAAACTGGCTAACCTGCTGCCGACTGAGCGCAAGGAAAAGCGCCGCCGACAGAAGGCCGATCGTCTGGGCGTCTCGGCCCTGATAGTACTTGGCTGCCTGCTGGCCACGCTCTGGCTGGGGTCTGTAGCGTCAACCAACGCCTCGCGCAACCGTCTCAGCCAACTGGAGCGGCGCGTTTCGGAATTCAAGTCCACGGAGATGTACGCGACCTACAACCGGCTCAAACGTGAGATTGCCCGGAGCCAGGCTTTCATTAGCCTCACTTCCGAAGAACCCAGTTACATGGGGTTGAATCTCAAAGAGCTGTCGCGCATCACTCCGTCCTCCGTCCGGCTTTACAGTCTTGATTATCGCGCCGAAACAGAAGGGCGGAACTTCACCCTGGCCGGGGTTATTGCTGCCGGCGATACGCCGCCGGAATTGGTGCTGGCCGAATTCATAGAAAACCTTACAGCCTCCCCCTTCTATGAGAACGTCAACGTCGAACAGCATGTCAAGAAGCGGGATAAGGGTCGGTTCAAGCTGGAGTTCAGCCTGAGCATGGAAGGCATCATATGAAACGACGACTCACAATATACACCGTCACCTCTCTCCTGTTGATCCTGGCCTGGTTTCTGCTCATTTATTCGCCGACCGTACAGCGCAAGCAAGCTCTGAATCTAAGGATCAACGAAGCGGAGCAACAACTGGCGGACTTTAATCGCACTATGGAGGAACTGCCGCAGTACCTCAAGGCCAGCAACAATCTGGAACGTTTCAAGAACGAACTCAATTCCTCCCTCTACGCCAAGAGTGACATTCTGGAACTGCTCGAGCAAATCACCGGAGACGCAGTGGACAACGGCCTTACGGTCGTGGAAATCAGCCCTCCGGTTAAGGAACTCCTGCTACTGAATCGGGCTACTGATCTCGAAACTGAACCGCAGTTTCTCAACATCACCCTGTCCCTCAGCGGCAAGTACCTGGACTTCGGAAAGTACGTCGGACACCTTGAGACAACGCCTTATTTTCGCAAGATCAACTCCTGTACCGCCCGAGGGGCTCGAGAAGTGCAGCCGGAAGTATCCTTCACGTTGTCTTTCAAAGCGCTTATAGGCGCGGCGCGAGGTAAGGCATGAAAGCGAAATCCAGACAGAAGCTAATATTCGCCGCCCTTCCCCTGACTGTCGTCTGGGCGGTGTTCAACCTGCCTTCCGAAGAGCAGCAACCGGAAATAAGCCAGCCCATAGCTCGCATCAGTCAGGAGACTCCGACCCTGGCTTCCCCTCCTCTCGGAGCTGGGCTCATTAACGTTGAGGACCGGGCTATGCAGTCCTGGGGCGCCGATCCCTTCAGAACCGACCGGTACGAATCGGGGGCCCCCGGCACAGCACCTCTGCCGCGCGAATGGACGCTCAAAGGCATCGTATATACCGAGACCAACCCGCTGGCCTTCATCAACCGCAAGTCGGTCAGAGTGGGCGATGTCGTCAACGAGGCTGAAGTAATGGCCATAAACAAAAAGTCCGTAATTCTGAAGTTCGAAGATCAGGAAATTACATTGGCGGTGAAAAAAGGCTGAGAACCATGAACACAAGATTGTTAACCTCGATACTGGTACTCCTGATTCTGGTCGTTCCGATCAGAGCCGATGAACTGACATCCGCGAAAAAGATATCGCTGGACCTCGAGGCGGTTCCTCTCGCCTCTGTTCTCAGCATGATCGCCAGTCAGCACAATCTGAATATTGTTCTCTCCGGCGATGTGACCAACGAGGTCACGTTGCGCCTGGAAGATGTCAATGTCGCCACCGCCCTGGACGCTATCCTGACCGCCAACGGCTTCAACTATTTTCTTAAGGACGATGTTATCGTGGTCAAGCCGGCCGATCTCGACGCCGCCGGGGAGCTTGAATCCCGGGCCTTGACGTTGAAGTACCTGGCCCCTATCACGGCTCAAAAAGCACTCGAGCCACAGCTATCGGCCAAAGGCAGCGTGGTCATTCTTGACCGGGCCGGAGAAGATTCCGAAGGCAGTAAATACCACAGCAACCGCATCCTTGTTACGGACTTCCCTTCAATGCTCGAAGACCTTCTGTTGTCGATTACCGAATTGGATATTGTGGAGCGGACGATACTGATCCAAGCCAAGATTATCGAGACTACAATTGACACCGAGTCCAACCTGGGCATCTCCTGGCCGACCTCCATAACCGCTCGTATGAACCAGGCCGACGGCGGCAGTTCCAATACAACAACCACATCTACCACCACCGACGATCAGCTTGACGCCGCCGGCATATACAACCCCTCCAACGGCAACTGGACCTGGGGAAAGCTGTCCGTGGATGAAGTCAGCATGGTACTCAATATGCTCGAGCAGGATGGCAACAGCCGATTGATCTCAGATCCGAGAATCACCACGCTTGAGAATCACGAGGCGGAGTTCAAATTCACCACCGTCATCCCGATTCAGACGATCAACCGGTTCACGGAAGGCGCTGCCACCAGCGACATTGTCACTTTTGAAGACGAAGAGGTCGGTATATCGTTAAAAGTCCTGCCGAGAATCAACGAAGAAGGTCAGGTCACACTTCAGGTCATGCCCAAAGTCGAGGATATCATCGGCTACACCGGCCCTATCGACAGCCAGAAGCCGATTACGGCTTCACGTTCGATAACTACGCGAATAACCGTCAAGGACGGCGAAACCGTGGCGCTGGGAGGGTTGCTGAAGGAAACCGAGTCCGAAACCGTGCAACGGGTACCGATTCTGGGTCAGATACCGTTGCTGGGAAAACTGCTCTTCACGCGCAAGTCTACCGAGAAGTCAACCAGCGATCTGGTGATTCTGATTACGCCGCACATCCTGCCTTAGTTGGAGCGAGACGAGCTCAGCATCCATTTTCTCGACCGGCTGAACCACATCTGCAGCGCGAAAACAATCGCAACTACATCAAACCACAGGGCGTCCCAGGCGGGCGCCGTAGCCGATTTTCCTGCTTTGAAACAACCGCAGTCAATGCTCAGGCCCCGAGCGATAGTGCTGGCCAAGGCCACAATGAAAATCAGAAGCAGCGCGTTGGACCAGAGCACCGCCCCTCGATACCAAATCCCGAGAATCAGGGCCAGACCGCAAAGCATTTCCAGCCAGGGCAGAATAAGGGCCATCAGGTTTATCAGATATCCCGGCACCATGTGATAGTACCAGATCGATTTGGCGAAAGTAGCCGGTTCGATTATCTTGTAATAGGAGGCATATATAAGAGCACCACCTACAAACAGACGGGAAGCCAGCGTCAGGAGATCGTTATCGATTATTCTTCGCACTCTGATCTCCTTTCTATCTCAAGACCGTTTGCTTCCCACTCTCTCGAACCGCCGAAAAATATCAGGGTACGAGTATATCCCAGTTCCTGCATATTCCGCGCCAGATGCAGCGACAAATCACACTCCTCACCTGAGCAGAATATGATCATCGGCACGTTCCTGCCGACACCCGGGAGCACTTCTTCAAAGTAGACGGAGAGGTCTCCGTCGGGAAGATACTCAAACGGAATGTTGATTGACCCGGGAATCGTGCCGCAGAAGAATTCCTCCTCGTCCCGAGCATCGATGAAAACAGCTGCGGCCTGAGTGAATTCCAGATAGGCCTCGTCGACGCTGACGAACGGCGGATCGCCTTCCTCGGCCGTGGGCGGAACAATCGGGCCCTCTCCTCCGGATAATGATCGGTACTTGCCTATCAGATCGATGCCGTTGGGAGAAACCACATTGACGCCCAAGGCGACAAGAGTGGCGACAACCACCAGCAAAACGCATTGCTTGAAAGCCATAGTCAGCTAGTCCATACCTCTCTGCTGCCGATGTTTCTCGCCTCCGCGATCACTTCGGCTGATTACCCAAACTCTAATGGTGATGCTCCAGCCCGATGGTGCCCATTACCAGGATGCCTAATAGCAGTAACAGCAGGTTCAACCAGCGATTCTGCCGGGAATGGAAAACCTCAGGGAGCAGATCGGCCGTAGCCACGTAGAGGAACGTCCCCGTCACGACGCTCGTTAATATCAACAAGAGTTTCTCATTGCCGGCATCCAGAGCCGGGGCCAGAACCAGAGCGCCCAGCGGAGTCATGGATGCAAAAACCAACATACTTATTACAATCCGACGCCGGGAATGTTTCGCCAGAATCATAAGAGAAGCCAATGAAAAAGCCGCCGGTGTTTTATGGGCCAGGATTGAGATCAGCAGAGCCGCGGCGACTTCCGGGCTGGACATGAAAACGGCCAGCCCCATCCCGGCAATTACGGAGTGCACCGAGAGACCTATGAGCGCAGTGATGGAAACCACCGGGTGGACGTGGTCTCCGTTCTCCGAACGGCGGTAAAACAGGAATTTTTCGACGAAAAAAATAAGCAGGTAACCGATCAGGACGAACGAACCGACCGACTCGGCGTCCCCCTGCTCCATAGCCTGGGGCAACAAGTGCGTGAAAACGGTGGCCAAAAAAACCCCAGCCCCGAACGATAGAAATAGATGGAGCCAGTAGTCTGACCAGTGCCGGACAAGCGTCACTAAGCCTCCGACCAGGGCGGAGGCAAATATAGCTGCACAGTAGATCAGTAAGTCGGTGTTCATCAAGGCGACAATGAATCTGAAACCCTTGATACTGTCAAGAGAAAACAGCCCCGGAAGTGCCCGAGGCTGTAAGTTAAGCGCAAAAGCCAGCCTTACGGCCGGCTTTTGCGTGAAAAGCGTTGATATCGGTTTTGGAAAATCTTCTCAGGTACTCGAAAACCGTTCCCTGCCCCTAGGCACTAATTCGGCTTCCAGCTTTTGCCCCAGGCCTCACCAACATGTGGTGCCCCTTGAGGATCTTCCCCACGACATTAGCAAACTTCTTAGGAGTGAGCGTCTGCAAGCCATACAGATGCCAGCAGTCCTTCTCTCCCAAGACTGCATACTTCTCGATCTCTTTTCTTCGTGGCATAACAAACTCCCCGTTATCCGTTCACTCAATAACCCCAGTTAGCTACAAAATGTACGCGTGTAAGCGGCTATACAGGGATGCCTTCTTTGGACCGATATCACCTCCTTCAAGGTTTCGGCAGGCCTGAAATAAGGTTCGAGGGCGTGATACCCTCGTGAGGTAGGAACTCAGGACCTCCGTATACTAGTTATTTGACATACACCTAAATGGCGAGTATTTTGTGCAACTTCTTGATAGCACGATGCTTATAAATGTTGACGACTTGTTGAGTAATCCCCAATATACGCGCTATTTCGCGTTCTCGCTTACCGGCTAGAAAGGCGTTGATTACCTGTTTCTGGCGTTTGGAGAGGGAATTGTTGATATGCCAGCGAAGTCTGCGGCGAAATCTGCGCCAGTCAACGCCGGGGTCTGCATTCCGAGCTGTGATGTGATAGGCTGATCGCTCATTGGCAAAAGATTCCAGAATAAGCTTATCGACCGGTACTTCGGCATATTCGAACTCTTTTTTGGCGCGCATGGCGATCAGTATTCCAGATTATTGTCCTTGCGAATGCTGTTGAGTCGCGAAACGGTGATAGCAAACTTCTGCGCCGTCTCATTCCGGATCTCGGAGAGAGCGATTCTCCGCTCATAGGCCGAAAGATCTCCCGGCAGGTCCGTGACGGCCTTCTTGTAGTAGCTCAATATCTCAAGATGCTTCTTGTCCGGCTTCTGAGACTTCTTTTTGACCGCGACTTGTGTCGCCTTCTTATTCTTGGCAAGCTGACCGTTCAGATCCGAGATTTGTACTTCCTGAGACTGGATTTTCTCGGTGAGTGAGTCAATCTCCCCCGCATATAGACCGTCGTGAACAGCTACCGACTCTGCCAGCGCGCTGTCCTTCCGAACCACCAGCCCGGCCAGAGAATCGACCTGTGACCTTAGATCTTCACCCTCGGCCAAACCGGCCAGGAAACCCTCCTCGGTCAGGCGGGAGCGAAATTGATCGGCTCTTTCGGACTTGAGATAGACGACGCCGACGAGGGCCGCAATCAGGACTATTCCCAGTAGAAATTTCTTCATAGCCTTTAATCCTTTCTATATGAAAAAAGGAGGCGAACGGCTCCAGTCAAGTTTGAACATTTGGAACGGGGAAAGTCAGCTGAGCGATGAAAACCGGAAATGCAGTTATTCGGCGGTCTCGTCCGAAGCCTCTTCCTCAAGCTGTTTCAGCGAGAGGTGCTCCTTCTTGAGGAAGTAAAAACCCAGCACGGTGACGGGTATATACTGGGCGGCGTGGAGAACCAGCGCGAACGACAGAGCGTCTTCCCGGCCTATGCCGTACTGGGACAGCGTAAACACGGTCCCGGCGTGATAGACTCCAACAAAGCCCGGCGACGAAGGCACCAGAATGGAGACGGATACGACCACCAGCAGAAAAAACGAAGCTTCCAGCGAAAGGTCGAAGCCGAAAGCAAGAAATACGAAGTAATTGGATACTCCCAGACAGAGCCAAACCAGCAAGGTGTGCAAGCCTACTTGCGAAACCATCTTCAGATCTGTCATAAATTCGAAACCGCGCGAGAACTTGACGACGACGCCCCTGACGACCTCCTTGATCCGATCCGGGAGAAAAAACAGATAGCGCGTCAGGACGTCCCCGGCCTGACTGGGCTTGAGCGCCAGCATCATCACGAATATCAGACCGGCGAAAGCCACGCCGATAGCCAGATAGATACCGGCTTTCATCTCGTCCGGGATGTGCACCGGCGAAACAGAAATCACGGCGCCGAAAATAAGCAACAGCGCCACAAGATCAAATACCATCCGCTCCACGAAAATGGTCGCCATTGAAGCTGACTTGCTGATATCCTTGTCCTGGTACGACAGCGAATAGGCTCGAACAAACTCACCCAGTCGAAGGGGCAAAACGTTGTTGGCCATAAAGCCGATACAGGTAGCCGCAAGCAGCTTCGAGTAGGCCACCGGCTTGATTGGCTTGATCATAAAAAGCCAGCGATAGCCTCTCACGTACATAGTCACCACGACCAGCACTATGTTGGGTATCAGCCAATAGTAGTTGGCCCCCCTGAGGGCATCCGCCAGCTTGGCGTACTCGATATTCCTGAACAAGAAGACCATTAGCACGATAGAGATCACGATGCCAACAAGGTAGGAGAGGCGCCTTTTTCGAGCGGTGGTCACGCTGCCTCCCCCGCAACTTCCAGAAGGATCTTCTCAAACTTCCGCGCGGCATCGTCCCAGTCGAAGCGCTTGGCCCACTCCAGTCCCCCCTGTTCAAGCTTCATGCGTACTTCATCATCTTTGAGAACCGCCAGGAGTTTCTCGGCGAGCGCCGCAACATCGCCGTACGGATACAGAAATCCGGAAACGCCGTCGCTGACGGAATCGCGAAGTCCCGGCGAGTTAGCCGCGACAACGGCCGTTCCCACCGAACTGGACTCGATGTTGGTCAGCCCCCAGCCTTCCTTGGGCGAAGGCAGGACGCAGACGTGTGATCGTCGCATGCGGTCGACTTTCTCTTCCGGGGAGACAAAGCCTGGAAATTCGACATCGTTGGCCAGTCCCAGATTTTCGGCCAGGGACTTCAGGTGGTCCGTATAGTCACCGCTGCCGACAATCATAAGTCGGGCTTCCGGCACCTCTTTTCTAACCAGTGCCAAAGCCTGGATAAGATGCTGCACGGACTTGTATTTTTTTATTCTCCCAAGATAGAGAATAGTCGGCTGTTCGTATTTCGTCACATCAGGATCGTGCGCGTAGAGCTCTCGGTCGATCCCGCAGTGGACGATTGAAATATTCTCTCGCGGCACGCCTCGCTCGGCCATGTCGTCGGCCGTCGATTCGGAGATGACGTTGAACTTGTATTTCCGATAAATGGAGACCATCGGGCGCTCGGCCATGTAGATATACGATCCGAGCACGAAATTGGTTTCTCTGAATACAGTCGTGGCAAAGAGATGCGGGATAACGATCAGGCGCTTGAGATCCAGATACAGCGGCGTGTAAAACGGAATCTTGTTGATATCTTCGATCAGTATATCGAACCGCTCCTCACGGGCCAGTCGGCGAAGATGCGTGGGAGCGATCAGATTGAAATTGTAGCGATTGCCGCGCCGGACAACCCGGACGCCCTTGATATTCTCTTCAGACAAGCATCCGCTCCACCCGGAGCAGAAAAGGGTGACTTTGTGGCCATAGCCGGCCAGCCTTCTCAAGAGTTCCTCCAAATGAACCTCGGCGCCGCCGGCATACGGATTCTTGAGATCGTTCCAGTTGAGCGCCAGTATGTTCATAGACTGTCAGCCTCGGGAGAATCCTGGGCTTTCAGTTGTTTCTCAAGCTCCGTGAGGGCGTTCTTGATGTTCTGATCACCGGGATTATTCAGCACCCAGTTCCTGAGCGCAACCACCATCTTGTCTACCGACCGCTCGCCCACGTATAAGGCCATCACCTCGTCGAGCGCGCCCCGATATCCGGGATGTCGTTCCAGTAGATCCAGAAGCATCTGTTCCGCTCTATCGGGTTCACCGGCAGCCCGATAAGACCGGGCCAGAGCTGCCGTAAGCCTCAAGGTATCCGGATAGGACGTGCTTTCCAGCAGGCGAGCCATTTTTTCCGTGCGCCCCATGTCGGAGTAAAGACTGACCAGAGCTTCCACGGCCACCTCAGAATGGGGTATCTTGTCAACGGTAAACTCCGTGATCTCCAGTGCTTCCTCCATCCGGTTTTTCATGGATAGCGCGTTTGTTACCTGGAGCATGTAACGGGTTACGCCGATGCTATTGCGTACCGTGGTTTCGTTTTTGTAGATGGAAGGATCGTTGAGTCCGCGATACCGGAACTTCTCCGGATTCATGAAGAGGTCTAGTGAGCCGTCGATATCCACCCGGAAGCCCCCGGCCGTGTCGGTCAAACGGTACATGAGCCCGGAAAGCTCAACCAGCGAGTCAACATTGGTGCCGTTGAGCGTTCGCGATCCCGGGTTGACATAAATGCCGTAATTGATCGGCCGCTTGCCCCAATGATGTCGCACCAACTGAGTAATGACCTGATCCTGAATCCGCATCACGCGACCGTCAGGATAGCGGAAAGGTCGAAGTTCCCGGGTATCTTCCTCGGTCCAGCCGGTTTCAAGCCCCTGGTATTCCTTTATCTGGTTGATGTACCAGTCGGCGTTCGCCAGCGAAAGGTTGACGACCTTGACGTCGGTTCGCACGCCGTATACTTCCTGGAGACACCACACTGGAAAAGTATCATTATCGCCGGCCGTAAAGAGAATGGCGTTTTCGTCCGCCGAAGCCAGCATGTTCCAGGCGTAATCGTAAGCGATGTAGTTATTGGAGCGATCGCAGAAGAAGTAATTGCTCGCCACCGTGTTTATTGGAATCAGGTACAGCACCAGGAGAGCTGCCAATATCCCTTTCCTGGGACCCTGACTGAATTTCCTCGTCATCTCACGTACGTACTGTATGAATCCGGTCATTCCCAGCCCCATTGCCAGACCAAACAGCATGAAGGCCGGTGTGAAGAAGTAGTCTCGATTTCGGACTTCGATATAGTCTCCCCCGCTGGGCAAGCGCCGGCTGCCGTCCGCGAAATTCATATACAGGATCAACCCGACCGATGTCACCAGGATCAGGATGATCAGTATCACTCCGATCTCGGGCTTTCGGCGGCACACCTCCCAGGCGCCGAACAGACCCAGCATAATAAGAGCGACAAACTGTATGCCGCCCACGCCGTATTGCTCGCTGAAGAAACCCCAGAACCCCATGCGCCGATAATTACCGAACTGGTTGGACCATTCCGCGCGACGCTTGAACATGCGGTCAACCATCGACTGCGATCCGTACTGTTTGCGTTCGATGTAATTCACAGTGGCTTCCAGAGACGTCGAGGGATCGCTCTCGTTGATAACCGGATTCTGAGCCGCCCGCAACGGCAGAAACGTATGAACTGAAAAGCCCAGCCCGGCCACGAGCACGATCATCATGGCCGTTCTCCAGCCCTCGGCTCGGGACACCAGCCCCATAAGGGCAATCACGCCCAGCGCCACGGCCGATCCGATAACGTACTCCTTCACGCCCAGAATGATCATGGCGCTGCCGACCAGGGCGATCAGGACGGGCAGTCTCACGTACCGCCACACAGCAAAACCTATCACCGCCAGCAGCAGCACTGAAAGGACCAAGAAGGAGCCATAGCCGCGAATGTTGCTCACCAGTACCGCCGCCATCAGACCGGCCCCGATCGCAAAAGAGGCGGCCACCACGGTGTGAGTATCCGTAGACTTCCCTTTCTTGCGGACCTCGAACCACTGATAGAGCAAATACAGGCTATAACAAATCGTCGCTCCGAGAGCGACCAGTCCCACGACGTTCCAGATCAAACTGTCCCGACCGGTGAGATAAGCTACGCCCGGCGCCAGGCTCACCAGCAGCCCGATCCCGATAATCGATACAACTTTCGGCAGTCGTTCAAAAGACAGTGCGTAGAACGCGTAAAACGCGGAAGCTATCGCTACCGGCAGATAATAAGGGATCTCGTCAGGACGCGAGGATAGGGCGAAAATCAGATAGAGTTCAAGCACGAAAAACACGCCCAGCATAAACCAGGCACTCAGAGGCGTTTCTTTCTTAAGGATGAAGACCAGCGCACAGACCGGAAGTATCAGGAACGTGGTCATGTGGACGCCGATGCCCAGAAAGGCCAAGTAGACCACAAGAACCATGATCTTATCGGCCAGGTGAGTGCCGCGCTTCTCCAAGTAGATCAGGGTAAGCCAGAGAATGCCCATCATGAGCATCATAGACATGCCATAGACCTCGGCCTCAACTGAGTTGCCCCAGTTGGTGCGCCCGAACGCCAGGAACATCGTCCCGCTCGCCGCCCCCGCGTACAGAAGAATTCTGCTGTAGAGAGAGCCACTGTCCGCGAACCAGGATCTAAGAGCTCTCACTCCGACCAGATAGGCAAACATAGCGGCGAAAGCCGAGCAGATTCCAGACAGAAGATTAAGTCGCGCCGAGATGTCCTCAGTGAATGGGATCATCGAAAAGATGCGTCCCATGATAATATACAGCGGCGTCCCCGGCGGGTGGGGAACGCCCAGAATATAGCTGCTGGCGATGAACTCACCGCAATCCCAGTAAGAGACAGTAGCGGCCCGGGTCAGGCCGTAGATAACGAAGACGGTCAGCCAAACGGCGGCTGCCACAAAAGCGTTGGTCCTGTCGATATTGTACGTCAGACTTTTCACCATATAGCGTGAGAGCGGTTTCTCCCCGTCGGAATTTCCCGGGCTGCTTTTGCAACCGCTTGGGGCACAAGCCGCTAATATAAGGTTTTGGCGGCCCTTGTCCAGTCCGTTTTGGGTCTATTCCGACCGGATCGTCCTCACGATCGTTTATACATCGATAAACTGATCGGAGTTCTTGGCAAAATTATCCAGCACGCCGTTTATGAAAGCGGAGGATTCAGCCGTGGAAAAACTCTTCGCCAGTTCGATAGCCTCGTTGAGCACTACTTTGACCGGAACGTCCGGAGCTTCCTTGATTTCGGTCATAGCCAGGCGGAGTATTATCTTATCAACTACGGCGATTCGCTCCAAATCCCAGTTTGTCGCCAGACGGGTGATGACCCCGTCCGCCCAGTCGCTGCTGAGACGGACGTTTTCGTAGAGGTGGCGCGCATACTCCAGAGTCTCCTGGCTGAGCTCGTCGTCGACAATAACTCTGTCGACGACTTCCTCCGGCGGAATCTCACCTATCTCCTGAGCATACAGCCCCTGCAGCACCAGCTCGCGCGCCCGGTGTCGGGGTGAAGCTGCCATTAACCGATCGCCCGGTAAAGATTAACCATCTCGACAGCCGCCATGGCGGCGTCCCAGCCCTTGTTGCCGGCCTTCGTTCCAGCCCGCTCAATAGCCTGTTCCAGCGTATCCGTGGTTATTACGCCAAAGATAACCGGAATCTTATGGTCCATGCCCAGCTTGGCAACGCCCTTGGAGACTTCGTTAGCAATGTAATCAAAATGCGGCGTATCGCCCCGGATCACAGCCCCGAGACAAATAACGGCGTCGAACTTTCCACTCTCAGCCATGCGGGCAGCAGCTGGAGGTACCTCGAACGAGCCCGGTACCCGGGCCACTGTCTGTTCCGAAAGCTCGGCGCCGTGGCGAACCAGGCAGTCTAAAGCTCCGTCAACGAGTTTATCCGTCAGGAAATTATTGAACCGGCTCACGACCAGTCCGACTTTCAGCCCCTTGGCATCCAGTTTACCTTCAAAGCTTGCAGCAGTCATATAAACCTCTTCAGCTCTTGAGCTTCAGTAAATGTCCCATCTTGTCGCGCTTGGTTTCCAGATAGCGATGATTGTGTTCGCATTCCGGAACTTCAAGCTGTACCCGTTCGGCAATTTCCAGACCGTACCCTTTGAGACCAACTACTTTCTTAGGATTGTTGGTTAGAAGCCGGATTGAAGTAAGGCCCAGATCAACCAGTATCTGCGCACCAACGCCGTAGTCGCGCAGGTCGGCCTCGAATCCCAGTTCCTCATTGGCCTCGACCGTGTCGCGGCCGTGATCCTGCAGACGATAGGCGAGGATTTTGTTGGCCAGACCGATACCTCTTCCCTCCTGGCGCATGTATACTATCACACCGCAGCCTTCTTCCTCGACCATGCGCATGGCTTCGTGAAGCTGCGGTCCGCAGTCACAGCGGTTCGAGCCGAAAACATCGCCGGTCAGGCAGCTCGAGTGAACCCGCACAAGGACGTTCTTCTGATGGGCGACATCCCCTTTGACAAGGGCGATGTGATGGTGGTCATCAACGTCCGACTTATAGGAATGCAGCGTGAAGTGACCGTGCTCGGTCGGGAAGTCGACGCTGGCCACCTGGTGCACCAGATGTTCCGTCCGCCGTCGGTACTCGATCAGGTCTCGGACGGTGATGAACTTCAGGCCCCATTCGACGGCCAGATCGCGGAGCCTCGGCACCCGAGCCATATTGCCGTCGTCATCCATAATTTCGCAGAGCAGCCCGACCGGACGGAAACCGGCCAAACGGGCGAGGTCGGTCGAAGCCTCCGTATGGCCCGCGCGCGTAAGAACACCGCCGTTAAGCGACTTGAGCGGGAAAATGTGGCCGGGGCGGCCGAGATCATCCGGGACGCTTTTCGGATCAGCCAGAACCTTGATGGTCTGGGCGCGATCGGGTGCGGAGATTCCCGTGGTGGTCCCTTCGACCGCATCCACAGACACAGTGAACCGGGTCCCCAGCAGGGCGGTGTTGTTCTGCACCATCTGGTCCAGCTTCAGTTCTTCGAGTCTGTTCTCGGTCATCGGGACACAAACCAGACCGCGACCGTGGGTCACGAAGAAGTTCACGGCCTCAGGAGTCACGGCCTCGGCGGCCATAATCAGATCTCCCTCGTTCTCGCGGTCTTCATCATCGACCACGATAATCCACTTGCCCTGCCGAATATCTTCAATTGCTTCGGGGATTGTATTAAACCCATTGTTGTTGCTCATATCACCATCCGCTATTAAGTATGGTATCAACAGTCAGGCCCCCCTTTGAGGAAGCCGTCTTCATTTTCACTACGTATTTGCCAATCAAATCAAACTCAAGGTTTACAGGAGAACCGGAGGACAGTTTGTCCAGCGTCGTCTCTCTGGCCGTGTGGGGAATCAGGTTCACCGAGAACCAGCCGGAGCGAGTGCGATTAACGGTCAAAGAAACGCCGTTGATGGCGACTGATCCCTTGTCGATGACATACGGGTCAAAGTCGGCGTCGTACTTAACGGCCAGTTCCAGCGAGTCACCCACCGGCTTGAAAAAATCTACGGTCCCGGTACTGTCTATGTGCCCCGAAACAAAATGCCCCCCGAGGCGGCTTCCCACCTGAAGGGCTCTCTCGAGATTCAGATATCCGCCCACCCGGAAACGCCTCAGCGTGGTCTTCTCCGCCGTCTCCTGTGACGCCTCAACGACGAACCGGTCGGCCTCTATGCTTGTGACGGTAAGACAGGCGCCATCACACGCTATCGACTCGCCAATGGTTATCTGTTCGGTTGGGATCGCGGAACTCACCGTGATTACAGTGTAGTTGCCACGGCTTTTCAAAGCCTCAATCCGACCAACCGTTTCAATCAGACCGGTAAACATCGTTAAGCCTTCCACACCGGATAACCGGTACACACGAGATCTTCGCCTACTCGCTCCACCGACAGGTCCCGCACAGCGACGGCATCACTCAGTTTTCGCAGACCCAGGTCAGCCACGGCTTCGATACCGCTGCCAAGAACCTTCGGCGCAACCACCAGGATCAGTTTGTCCACAAGGCCGGCCCTTATGAACGACGTCGCCAACGCGGCGCCACCTTCGACAAGAATCGAACGAAGCCCGAACTCCCCGGCTTTCGAAACCAGGTCAGCGACATCGAGGCCGCCGGTCTTCCGTGATTTAACCGACCAGTATATCAGATTATTGCGATTGCGGCTCTGGGCCAGGCGATCGATTCCCTTCGAGCCGGAAGCTACTATCGTCTTGTAGTCACTATTGTTCGTCAGGAGGTGGCAGCCTTTGGGGAATTTCGCCGATCCCGTCACGATCAGTCGATACGGGTTTCTCCCCTTCACGTGCCTGACGGTCAACGAGGGATTGTCGGCGCGGACCGTCCCCATGCCCACGGCTACAGCGTCGACTTCGCTGCGAAGGCGGTGGACCATCTTCAGGGATTTGGGGCCGGAAACCCATTGTGAGTCGCCGTTCCGGGCAGCGATGCGCCCGTCCAGGGTCTGAGCTATCTTTAGGATGACAAACGGCCGGCCGTTGCGATTAAAGCCGTAATAGCTCTCATTGAGTCGCTCCGCTTCCGACGCCAGAACCCCTTTGATAACCTCGACACCGGCCTTGCGGAGCCGCCGGGCCCCCTTGCCGTTGACCCTGGGGTCAGGGTCGGTGGACGCAAACACGACCTTTCTGACCCCGGCTGAGATCAGGGCTTCGGTACACGGGCCGGTATTGCCGGTGTGACAACAAGGTTCCAGGGTCACGTAGACAGTGGCGCCTTTGGCCTCTTGGCCGACTTTCTTCAGAGCTGCTACTTCGGCGTGATCTTCGCCGGGACCACGATGATATCCCTCAGCGATGACTCTGCCCTTCTTGACAATCACCGCACCAACCATGGGATTTGGAGAGACTTTGCCACGACCTCTGGCGGCCAATGCGAGCGCGCGCGCCATCTGTTGTTGGTCGACCGAAAAGACCACAAAAAAACCCCTGATTTGACTCCGGGGTAAATGGCAACGCCTGACGGCCCAACTTAGACATAGGACCGCATATTCTTCTACCATCCGGACTATTACCGTCGGCACCTGAATTCCACAGGTTCAACCAGCCCATGCCGGTTCGCGGGCTCTAACCGCCGGTCGAGGATTTCCACCTCGCCCCGAAGAATTATTAACGGCCAATATAGCAATATCTTTCGAAAAGGCAACAGGATTCCACCTGGGAATTCCGAAAATCCTGTCGGTGATAAGGACTTAGGAGAAACATAAAAGCGGGCGGAGCCTATACGCCCCGCCCGCGAACTGCTCACTTGTATACTGATTCAGCTAGCTCTCCACTAACTCCCGCTCAAACAGGTTTTCGAAACGGGAAGGCGGACGCTCGATTATTCTCTCATACTGATCCAGCAGTTCGTTTTCGCGCTGATCCGAAGTTGCCCATCCGCGTTCCAGCGAGTCGGACAGCCTGGCCACGATCTCGCGGTCGGCAGCCGTAATGTCGCGCGGCTCCGGCTCGGCCGACAATTCGCGGACACCTGTCGAAGACTTCCGAATTGCGGGCATCAGGCAACGAGCAAGGGACTCAACAAACGCCATCGACCCGGCATCGCGATGCAGAGCGCAATTGTGATTCATGGACGCAGCCGAGATCACCGCAGCCCCTTGTCCTCCCTGAGATACGGGCACTATCATAACGGATTTCACACCCGGGGCAAACGCCTGCTGGCACTCGAAATCAACCGGACCGCCGGCGGTCTCACTGCCTCCGTGCAGCATCGATTGATCGTTGCGCAGCACCTGTTCGTGAAGAGGCATAAGCGACACGATGAGTTCCCCGTTGGCCGGGACCGTTATCTCGAACGGGCGGCTTCTCACAAGCGCCCGCGACTTGAGAAAGGCTCCGCCGGAATTGGGCGTTGAAATCCTCACGATGTCGGCGCCGGTCACATCTGCCACGAGACTGGCAGCGGCCGCGAACAATTCGTTCAGGTTACCGAACCCCGTCATATCATCAACAAAACGGCTCAGGCGGGCCGTACGATTCTCACGTAGTCTTATGGCACGACGCGACTGTTCATCGGCGACCAGCCTTTCCAGCGCCGGCATCGCCAGCTCCAGATCCTTCAGTTCCCAATCGGCGTAAGCGTCCTTGTCCCGGCTGGCTAGCGTAATAACCGCCCGACAACTGCCGCCGATCACAATCGGCGCGGCGAGCAGAGACCCCGCGTTTCCATCAGTGACGATCTCCCCCGGGGTAGCCTGACTTCCTGAGTCCAGATCATTTTCGACGACCGTCTGGCCGGAGCGATAGACCTCGGCGGTCAGCATCCCCTGGGTCGGCACCGCCAGCCCGGTTTCGGCAAGTACTCGTCCGCCCGGCCCCCAGGAGAGTCGCATCATGGATTCGCCGGCCTCATCAATCATAGTCAGAGAGGCAAAATCTACGGGAATTCGCTGCCCCAGACATTGGACCAGAGGCGAGAAAGATTCTCGCGCAGTCCGGCTGCCTCCCGAGATTACCTCCAGTTGATTCTTCCAGGTCCGCGCCTTGACTTCCGAGTCGTAACGCAGAGCCAGTTTGTCGGTCTCAATCTTGCGCCCTACGGCATCGATTGCCAATCTCAGGATCAAATCGTCTTTCCTCGTCAGCGATGTGTCCTCCGCTCCCCAGAGCACGAAAAACCCAACCGGTCGCTGACTAACCCACAGCGGCAAGACGGCCAAGGGCGTCTTCACACCGCTGCATATGGAATCGAAGAGGCTCACCAGGTCGATGTCCACACCATTTTCAAGCCTCGTCAACCGGTCGCGACCACTTTCCTGGAGATCTATTCGCCTTGCAGCGAGCGGCAGGTTTGTTGTGCCGCCACCCAAACACATTTTTCCGCGCGTCCGGGAATACTTGTAGACGGCTCCGAAATCCATGCTAAAGTGGGATACCATATACTCAACGGTATTGGCCAGTATCGGGTCCAGCCGGGATTCCACACCCAACAACTGTTCGGTCCTTCTCAGGAGTTCCAGCTTGCGAACGGCGTTGGCGTGAAGCAGCTTCCGGTCCCGAGCCAAAGGCAGCCAATTGGCGACGCCGCTAAGGACAAAGACCGAACCGGTAATCCCGAAAATCCAGGTTATCAGATCGAAGAATATGGCCTCAGAGAGAAAGGGGGTGTCTCCCAGCATTCCCTGCCCCCGGTACAGCCCCATCAGAGACATGAACGCCAGAACCGAGAGACCGCCGGTAATCAGCCGGTAGCTTTCGCGACTGACCGACGAAATCTGCCGGCCCATACGTGAGACCAGAACCAGAACCCCCAGGAAGAACAAGGGGACAATCCATTCCACCGTTTCTGTAGACACACAACCTCCGTGTTTATTTACAGGCTATAGTAGGATTATCGGCCGATTTTTACCTGTAATTAGCTCCCTCCCTATGGGCTTTCGCCTAGCAAGTGTAGTGACCGCCCCACAGCGACCGCCCCCAATCCCGGTTCCGACGCCAATAGCTCGCCAAGAGGGCGTTGTCTCCCAGCGCTTTACCCCACTCCGAGGATTCGGGCATCGCTCTTGCCATTTTTCGCTCCGGGAAGGACCTGTTTCATTACACACCGCCCCAAGGGCGGAGGGAGGATTTATGATTGGTAAAACGCTGATACGCTTCTCGGTAGCAGCGCTGGTCCTGATCTGCATTGGGATCAGCGGTTGCTCTGAGGGCTCGGACAGGATCTTCACACCGCCCGTTGAGGAGACATCCGATCAACTGAGCACCGGACTTCAGACCGACTATGTCGATGGTAATCCCGGCGATGGAACGTTCCCGCCGATCTACGGCGATTCGTCCGAAGATCAGTTGGACTACGACGCGTGGATCGACAAGTACGGTGAGGGAACGGACGCCGGCTCAGGCGGAGGCTCGACGAAACCCCAGGATTTTGAAAATCGCAAGGAGGAATGAAAGGGAGAATTTAGAAAGATCGAAGGCCGGGCCCCAGGGTTCGGCCTTTTTCCGTGGACGCGGATCAGGCAAACAGATCCGGCGTCAGCACTCGCTGGCGGTTTTTGAAATGTAGTTTTGCCAATTTGGGAAGGACCTCCGGACCGAGTCGCGAGACCAGCTTCCGGCCGGCCGCATCTACCGCCGAGGAGGCTCCCTTTGGAATAGTCTCGCCGTACTCCTTCGAGAGCCGGGCCATCTGGCGCACGAATTCGGCGCGGGCGATAATTGAGGCCGCAGCGACCTGTGGCACCGCCTCTCCCCTGACCATTTGCTTGACGGGGAGCCGACAGTCTGACTCGGCAAGCGCCGTCTCCAGCCGCTCGTCTTTCCCGAACTTGTCTGAAACAGCCATGTCGGCCTCGGCCTGCTCCAGAACCCCGGTTATGGCGCGGGCGTGCCCCATCGCGAGAAGCTTGTTGAGATTTCTGATTTGATCGTAGAGACGGTTGTATTCTTCCGGGGCAAATATAACTACCCGATGCGTGAATCGGGCGCGCAACCGTTCATCTATAGAGAGCAGTTTCTTCTCGGCGATTTTCTTGGAATCGCGAACGCCAAGCTCCGCAAGAAACGCCAGATCCTCGTCGGCTGCCAGACATCCGGCAACCACTAGGGGGCCAAAAAAGTCCCCCTTGCCCGATTCATCTATGCCGACTATACGGCCGTGAAACACCACGCTCTAGTTGGCCCGCTCCAGATACTGGCCGCTGCGGGTATCCACCTTGACCTTATCTCCCTCTTTCACAAAGGGAGGCACCTTGACGACCAGACCCGTCTGCAGCTTGGCAGGTTTGGTGACGTTGGACACTGTGTCGCCGCGGGCGGAAGGTTCTGTTTCGACCACATCAAGGATCACGGCCGCCGGCAGATCGACATCAAGAGCCTCATTGTCCAGAAACAGCACCTGGTATTCTTCATTCTCCATGAGGTACCACTTGGCTTCGCCGAGACTGTCGATCGGAATCGCCACCTGCTCGAACGTCTGCGAGTCCATAAACGTAAACTCGCCGCTGTCCTCATAGAGATATTGCATTTTCTTGTTTTCCAGATCGGGCGGCTTGAAACTGTCGTTAGACGAAAAGACCTTCTCCACCACGGCGCCGGTCTTAATGTGTTTCAGCTTGGTGCGGATATTGGCTTTGCCCCGGCCCATCTTAAAATGCTGGTAATCGACTACCCGGTAAGGTTGGTCGTCGACGATAATGGGCAGCCCTTTTCTGAAGTCAGATACTGAGTACATTCAACCTCCAAAACATTGAAGCCCAAATATAGCAGGATATGGCCGCCGCCCAAGTGTTTTCTAGACGCGGTCGAGAGTTTTCCGTCGCTCGGAAGGGTTCGGTGCCGGAAAGTCAACAGGCAGGCTGATAGTGAAGCAAGTACCGCTGCCGGGAGCGGAACGCACGTTCGTACGACCTCCGTGGACCCTGACTATCTTGGCCACCAACGACAGGCCCAGGCCGGTGCCGGAAGGTCTTGAGGAGAAAAAGGGAGTGAATATTCGGTCAACATCCTCGGCGGGAATGCCGCAGCCA
>JAAERE010000119.1 GCA_024230675.1 bacterium
AATGACAGTGCACCCTCACCAGCGCGGCCGAACAGGAAAGACGGCACCGCTGATTTGCTCTGTAGAAACCACCTTATCCTCACCCAAACCTCCACCGCTACAGCCAGGAAAGCAACTACCAGCGAAGGAGGAGATAATATGGAGTGAGATTACCCGCTAGCCTGCGACCGTGCGGGCGGTCGTGGACACAAGGACCGGCGGGTAACGAGCAAGTTCAACAAGGAATTGCAGCAGCTCGGAAATGACTTCCGTCCTGTAATTGAGCGGTTTGTCGGTATCGGATCGCGACCCCGCCGGAGGCAAAGGATAGCTTTCGGGATTTGGCGGTCGCCGGTGTCGTAGAGACAAGCCCGAGATCGATGGACCGATCAAGAACGGGGGGGGAAGGCGAGTAGTGCCGCCTTCTTGATTTCCGCAATACGATTTCCGCCTGGTGGTCTAACCGACCACCAGGTTTTATTTTAGCCCACAAGGCGTGGGGCCTCCCCCATACTTCCATCCCCCCCTGGAACTGGGAAATACTTTCCCCGGTGCGCAAAAAGCTAACATCCTTCCCGTCAACCTACTGTCTTTCAACGACTTTACTCGCACGCCCCACCGACGCTCGGAAAGCGGCACTCCCGTTGCAATCTGTCCCCTGGAAAGACTGGAACACTGTAGTTGGGATGGATTGCGATGAAAGTCAAATTTGTTCTCACCATGGATGATGTCGTAGTCAACGATGAAACCATCGATCAAATTGTCCTCGACTGGGTTAGTGAAGTAGACCAGCAGGAGATTATGGAAGTCTCCCACAAATGGATCACTACCCAGAATTTCCTCACCCACCGGATGGAAGGTCTTACCCGGGTCGGGGAATCGTCGCTAACGATCGAACCTCTCGAAGAGGCTACCGATGCCGGCGCTTAGCCTTGTCAGCCAGGCCAAGGAACTGGTCGATGAGGCCACGGTCAAGGCCGAGGAGTATTCCGGCCTGCTGGGTCAGGCCAAGGGCTTCATTGTGGAGCATTTTGGCCAGAACGGCCTCCTGGCCTCTTATATCGTCCTGGCGGTCCTGATTCTGTTTGTGGTTTCGCGGCTGGCAAAACTGACTTTTTCGACGATCAAGTTTCTCGTGATACCGTCCGTAGCCCTGGCTTTTCTGGCCTCGTTCTTTCTACCTTATTCGTTCGCCGCAGCTCTTCCAGTGAGCGTAACGGTCTGTTCTCTGTTCCTGTTGTTCAAAGGTTAAACCCCTTCCCAAAACGACCTGTTGGCGTCGCTCCATATCCGTTTTCCCATAACCTGTTGGTCTTCCCCCACCAAAATCCAAGAATTCTCAATCTGCATCGGGCCGCCCCGTACGCGTAACTGCCTACCCTAACGAGAGTTAAGTGCTGGCCGACACTTCGGCAATCCAATTGCATCTCCCCTGTGAAAGACCAGAAACAAACAGGGCCAAGTGAATATGACCGAAAGAACGTGCATCAACTGCGGGCAACCACTCACCCAAACCAGCGTAGCGGAAATCTGCCCCCGCTGTAACTCCGAAGACGTCAATCTGTCCGAGATATTTGTCGATCCCGGCGATTCACAGGATTACATGTTTATCGAATGCCCCGGAGCTACTTTGTACGCCGAGGGTACCAACGATATCGAGGCCGGGGCTAAATTTATCGACGACGACGAACCCACCAAGGGTTTTGAGATCATCGACCACCCCGTGTACGCCCCCACCCATACCAAGCGAAGACGGATCAAGCGCGAGGCCTCGGGCAACATAAGGCGCTGTCAGGGCTGTCAGGATCTGACCGTCAGGATGCGCCGCCGCGAAGGTCCGGACTGCTTTATTCCCTCGGTCAAACATCCCGGCCGCAAGAAGCTCAAGACGGTCAACTACCGCACTTACGCCTAGACACCGTCAGGGCCTGCGTTCCCCGCGCAGGTCTTTTTTTATTCCCTTGCGGAGACCTGAATCGGGGTCCAGAGAGACCCTTTGACGAACCTTCTTGAGTAGATCCAGGAACACTCCGGCTATACGCGTAACTGATTGTTATACAACGATATAAATACCTCTTTTCCCTTGCTTTCATACGTTGAAACTGTTATCTTTGAAGGTGATTCGAAAGGGCATAATGAACTCGCGAAATCGGGCCGAAAGATCAGGCACAAAACCGGTCGCCGTGTCGGGTGTGGTGGGACAAGTGATTGCTTCTCTTGGCCTCAGCCGCAATTATTACGGCTGGCTGATCGTCTCAAAATGGCCTGAGATCGTGGGCGAATATTACGCCAGAAAGAGCGAGGCGTTCCGGTTCGAAGACGGAGTGCTGTATGTAGCTGTCGAGGACGCTTCCTGGCGGCAGATGATGGCTCTGGACAACGAAAAGATTATGAACATTATCCGCAGCCAGCCTTACGGACGAGCGGTAAAGGAGCTGCGTTTGGTCTGGGGAAAGAAAGGGCAGTAGGACATGGCAACGTCGGTCCGCGAATCCAAAAAGAAAGCTACGAAAGAAGCTGAAGATAAAAAGCCGGGGCAGTCTTACGACGCCACCACCATCAAGGTGATGAAAGGCCTCGAGGCGGTGCGCCGCCGCCCGGCTATGTACATCGGCGATGTCAGCCGTCGCGGCCTGCACCACATGGTGTACGAGGTGGTCGACAATTCCGTCGATGAAGCCATGGCCGGCTTCTGCGACAAGATCGTGGTCGAGATCAACGAAGACGGTTCAATCACCGTTACCGACAACGGGCGCGGCATCCCTGTGGAGATGCACCCCACCCAGAAAGTTTCGGCGTTGGAAGTTGTCATGACAACGCTTCATGCCGGCGGCAAGTTCGACCATGACAGCTACAAAGTCTCCGGGGGACTTCACGGCGTCGGCGTTTCGGTAGTCAACGCGCTTTCGGAAATGTGCTGGGTGGAAGTCAGCCGCGAGGGCGATATCTACCGCCAGGAGTACGTCCGAGGAAAAGCCAAAGCCCGCGTCAAGAAAACGGGACAACGCCAAAGGACGGGTACCAAGACCTGCTTCCAGCCGGATAAGGAGATTTTCCTCAAAACCGAATTCCGGTTTGACATTATTGCTTCCCGGCTCAGAGAACTGGCGTTTCTCAATCAGGGCCTGTCGATTGACCTGATCGATCACCGCCACGACAAAGATATCAACTTCTGCTTCAAGGGGGGTCTGGCGTCGTTCGTTGAATACCTCAACGAAAACAAAACCGCCGTATTCAAGAAGCCGATCCATTTCAAGAGCTTCAAGGATGATGTCGACTTGGAGATCGCGATTCAGTACAACGATGGTTACAGCGAGTCGGTCCACTCCTACGTCAATAACATCAACACGATCGAGGGCGGTACGCACCTGACCGGCTTCCGGACGGCCCTTACACGCTCGATCAACGCCTACGCCTCCAAATACAAGCTACTAAAAAGGGAGAGCTTCTCCCTTATCGGCGATGACTCCCGCGAAGGCCTGACGGCTGTAATCTCGGCCAAGGTTCGCGATCCGCAGTTCGAAGGCCAGACCAAGACCAAGCTGGGCAACTCCGAAGTGAAGGGCATCGTGGAATCGATCACTAACGAGTTCCTGGGGGCGTACTTCGAGGAAAACCCCTCGGTTGGTAAGAAAGTGGTCGACAAACTTCTGGCCGCCGCTTCCGCCCGCGAGGCCGCCCGCAAGGCCAAAGAGTTGACGCGCCGCAAGACCGCGCTCGACAGCGCCGCTCTTCCGGGCAAGCTGGCCGACTGCAGCAGTCGCGACCCCGAAACCAGCGAATTGTTCATCGTTGAGGGCGATTCTGCAGGCGGGTCCGCCAAGCAGGGGCGGGATCGTCGGTACCAGGCTATACTGCCGCTTCGGGGCAAGATCATCAACGTCGAG
Organism: bacterium; assembly: GCA_024230675.1. Taxonomy (GTDB): domain Bacteria; phylum Zixibacteria; class MSB-5A5; order GN15; family FEB-12; genus JAAERE01. Next base: position 3,867 of record JAAERE010000119.1, read on the forward strand.
AAAGCCCGTATCGATAAGATCCTTGGCAACAACGAAATCCGCTCTATGATCACAGCCCTCGGCTGCGGCATTCGCGAAGATTTCGACCCGGACAAAGTCCGCTATCACAAAGTCGTCGTCATGACCGACGCGGACGTCGACGGTTCCCACATCCGGACGCTCATCCTAACGTTCTTCTTCCGCTATATGCGGGGCTTGATCGATCACGGTCGGATATTCATCGCCCAGCCGCCGCTATACCGCATCAAGCAGGGCAAAAAAGAGACGTACGTTTACTCAGATGAAGAGCTCGAAAAAACCGTAAAGAGCGGCACCAAAACGTCTTCGATCCAGCGTTACAAAGGTCTCGGTGAAATGAACCCCGAGCAGCTCTGGAAAACGACGATGGACCCCGAAAAGAGGACGCTGTTGCAGGTGACTCTGGACGATGGCGCCGAGGCCTCGCACCTCTTCTCGACCCTGATGGGCAACGAGATCGCTCCGCGCCGGGAGTTCATCCAGCAGAACGCGCAATACGTGCGAAATCTGGATATCTAA
>JAAERE010000120.1 GCA_024230675.1 bacterium
CGCAAACTCGACCGCCTGAAACGGCATGTCCACATCCTCGAAATGTGACTCTCCGTTTTCGTCAGCAAACAGACGTGTGTATTTCATCTCTAACCCTCTGGTGCCGGCAAATCACAAGTACCGCACCTGTGTTCTGGAGTTGCTTCTGCGATTAATCTCAAGTGATAGTCCCCCCGCAAAAAAACAATCAATCCATAAACAGATACTGCCGCCAGCGGTGGTCGGAGTCGGAGACATGACGCTGGATGAATGTGATATGCGAAGGCCGTTTGGGTTTCCGGCAAAGCGCCATGCCGGCCTGTTCCGGCGTGCGGTCACCCTTCTTGTTGTTGCAGCGGACGCAGGCGCAGACCATGTTTTCCCACGAGTCGACCCCTTTGCGCCGTTTGGGAATTATGTGGTCGACTGTCATGGCCCCTTTGGTGGTGCTGCAATACTGACACCGGTGACCGTCGCGAGTAATGACGTTCTTGCGCGTCAGCATAATCCGCTTAAACGGTACCCGCCGAAATTTCCAGAGGCGGACGACCGAAGGCAGGTCGTAGCTGGTGGAGATAGTGCGTATTTTGAGATGGTCGGCGGTTTCGATCATCTCCGCCTTCCCCTGGAACATCAGTACGATAGCCCTGCGCGCTGAACAAACGGTCAGCGGTTCATAGTTCTGATTGAGCATCAGAACGTTCCGGTGAATGAGTGAGCCGTTCGATCCTGACATAATCTCGACCTAGAAAGCGGCTTTGGGAAACGCCGGGGTTCGTGAAGTACTCAGAAGTCCGGGCGTCGCCCGAGAAAGTCTTTATACCCGGGGACCATATCCCGGATATATTCGCTAAAGATTGCCGATTGACAGCTTTTTGTCAATAGGATTGTGTAACGCCGAGAACCGGGACAATCTGTCCCGCCAGTCAACCAGCCAGACTCCTTGGGTCATTCCTCACGCCCTTGAGGCCTCCCCATCTCTTGGAGCCATCCCCGCGCTCTGAGTCAGCCCCTCCCCTTGAGTCATCCCCTCCCCTTGAGTCATCCCCTCC
>JAAERE010000121.1 GCA_024230675.1 bacterium
ATTGAATCCAGCCGCGCGAACCGCTTTCCGAATAGTCTCTGTGATGTACACGTTAACTCCATCCGGCATGTTTATCTCCGGCATGCAGCGGAAGCCCGAATAACCGCCCCATGGCGGATAGGGAACCGGCAACCCGAACGGGTCGGTTCCGGGGGAATCCTCGTACTTGCCGCCAACGGAGATACTGATGTAGTCGAATCCGATTTCGGCGAGTTTCGTCGCGATTTTCGGGGTATGGAGCAGGGTGCTTCCGCCGATGATGAGGTCATCGCCGTTGATGCGGATGCCAATGGGATAATCCTTGCCCAGCGCGGCACGAACCCGCTCATAGACCTCGACGGTCAGCCGCATGCGCTTATCCAGGTTTCCACCATAGTCGTCCTTGCGTTTGTTATGGGCCCCCATGAAGGCGGAGAGAATGTAGCCGTGAGCGCCGTGAATTTCGACGGCATCAAATCCGGCCTCGCGCGCACGCAGAGCTCCGGCCTCGAAGAAGTCCTTGCTTTGCGCGATCTGCTCATCGGTAACTTCCTCGGTCTTCTGCTTCCATCCCTTGGCGATCTTGAGCCAGTCATAAATTTGGGGAACGATTTTGGTATCGGTTTCGGCATGGATGCGATCGACCATCTCCTTAAGTCCTGGGATGAACTTGTCATCGCTTAAACGCAATGCCGGAAATGGCCGTGGATTAATAGCGACTCCACCCAG
>JAAERE010000122.1 GCA_024230675.1 bacterium
ATAACTTGGACAATTTTTCGAATTGACCCACAGTCTCCACAATCTTATTGCTCATACGACAGGGGGGTTGACTTTCTACATAACAATGAGTTGTTATACCTCCATCCAATTTACAAAAGGAATCCAAATTCTTCAGAAGACATTTCACAGTCATGAATAACTTTGCTCATGAGACCAGGGCCAATTGTCTCACCACTGTGAACCGGAATGACAGTTGTACGTCCATCTTGGTGACGCATGAAATGATGGCTACCTTTAACTCTAATCACCTCGAATTCTGCTTTGCGAAGTGCGTTGATTACCTCTTTTCCTGTGAGGCGTGGGAGTTTTGTCATGACGCAAGAATGACCTTTTGAACCCCGACGAAATTCAAAGATTCAATATCTTCACCTTGAACTTCAAGACACAATTCAATTGCCTCACGGATTCTCTCCATTACCAGATCGAGAGATTTGGCTTGAGTATGACAGCCCCGCAAAGCAGGAACTGAAGCGACATAGTATCCTTCGGAGTCTTGTTCAATTATGACACTGAATTCTTTATTCATTTGGTTACTCCACTATGAGCAATGTCTTTACATTATACAGCATTTGCGGAATTTGGTCAGGGGTATAACG
>JAAERE010000123.1 GCA_024230675.1 bacterium
AACGGACTTGAAAACCCATTTTTTGATCAGAGATGTTCTTGTGGACCTTCCCGGCAGGGACACCGTAAGAGATTTTCTCGCCTTAAAGGAAAAAGCCCTAGGCGTATACTGGGTATATGAGTCGGAAGGGGCAACGGCCCAGGCCACGGATCAGTCAGGTTTATCCTCCATTTCGGGGCCCAGCGGTGCAGACAACCATTATACCCTCGCCGTTCCCCAAACAGCCGGCTATGCCTATGTTTTGCTTGATGACCCAAACAACGGTCAGATGGCCATTAAAGCGGTGGTTCGAAATGACGGCAAGCAGATCAAGACCCAAAACGCCTGGATCTCAAAAACCAGAAAAGCCAATCCCGCTGACGGCTGGGACTATTTTTTCAACCTGTTTGACGTAAACACCACCGGTTCTTACACCATTACCTTTGAAAATATCGGGCCGGTTGCACAGCCCCCTGTGCTTGCGCCCATCGCCGATGTGATGGCGGTGGAAAATCAGCCCATCTCTTTTACCGTAACCGCCACCGATCCAAACGGCACCACCCCTTTATTTTCCGCTTCGCCCCTGTCTGTGGGGGCAACGTTTACCGACAATCAGGACGGAACCGGCAGTTTTACCTGGACCCCCAGTGAGGGCCAGGCCGGATTTTACTCAATTACATTCAAGGCCTCGGACTGGGTTTTAGAAGACACCCAGCAGGTGGGAATTAATGTGTGTTCCCTTGAGGATACCGATTGCGACAATATGCCGGATTCCTGGGAGATGGATAATTTCGGAACCCTGGACCGTGACGGTACCGGCGATTTTGACGGAGACGGTATTTTGGATCAGGATGAATTTCTTCTGGGCTCCGATCCCGGGTTTGCAGACCATGCCCCCGATGAACCGGTGATTGTATCACCCGCAGTCGGGGATGAAATTGACAGCCTTTTACCGGATCTTGTGATCGAAAACAGCATTGATCCCGACGGTCACACGGTCTCCTACCAGTTTGAAGTTTATGCAGATGAAGGTCTCACCGATCTGATGGCACAGGATTTAGATGTTGCCGAAACGCAGGATACAACAACATTGACCGTTGCCGAATCTCTTGATGACAACACCGAGTATTTCTGGCGGGTGCGGGCAACCGACGGCGTGGGATACAGCCTCTGGGTGTACGGCAGCTTTTTTGTAAACACGGAAAATGAAGCGCCGGGCGAGTTTCATATCAGCTATCCGGCAGACGGCATCCAAGTCGGTTCAGCCATTCCGGAGCTTTCGGTGACCAACGCTTCCGATCCGGATGAAGATGCGGTGACTTACGGTTTTGAAATATATTCGGACAGCGGCCTGACCGCTCCTGTGGATTCAGTCTCAGACCTCACGCAGGGGGCAGACGGCACCACATCATGGACATTGACATCCACTCTTGCAGATGGGGCCACATATTTCTGGAAAGCCGTTGCCACGGATGAACACGGCCTTTTTACCGAAACCCAGGCCGGATCTTTTACCGTGAATACAGCCAACCATGCGCCTTTGGCCCCGGCCATATCTTTACCTGCCGCAAACACTGAGGTCGCCGATAGGGATCTGGATCTGGTGGCGGTAAACAGTTCGGATGCAGACGGTGATCCGCTGGCCTACTATTTCGAACTGGACACGGCAGACACATTTGACTCGGCGGCAAAGCAATCTTCCGGGGAGATACTTGAAGATACCGACACCACCGCCTGGCCGGTGGCCGACCTTCAAGATAACACCGTCTATTTCTGGCGGGTAAAAGCAAATGACGGTGCGGCCCAAAGCCCCTGGACCACAGGCCGCTTTTTTGTGAACCTCACCAACAACCGGCCGTCGGTGCCTGTGCTGAAAAATCCCGGGGAAAACGCCTGGGCAGACACCCTTACGCCCGTGCTTGCAACCGCACCGGCAACAGATCCGGACAACGACACGCTGACCTACCGGTTTGAGATCTACGCCGATGAGTTTTTGACCGACCTGGTGGCGCAAGGGATTTCATCAACTCCCCAGTATACAATACCCACGGATCTGATTGATAAAACCCGATATTACTGGCAGGCCTTTTCCGAGGATGAACACGGCCTTAGCAGCGATCCCTCGGACAGCGCCGATTTTTTCGTGCAGACCGACGGGGCAAACGAACCGCCCCTGATCTCCTTTACCCAGCCTCCGGCCGATCTTATCACAAACAGTCTCACCCTGGATTTGGAGTGGACTGATGAGGATACGGACAGCCCGGCCACCATCGCCTTTTATTATGACATGGACGCCACCGGTTTTGACGGCACCATGATTGTGGATGGGATTTTGGAAGATTCCGATGATACGGATGACACCTATACCTGGGATATCTCGGGTCTGGAGGGCACCTATTACATCTATGGGGTGATCAGCGACGAAGAATCTTCGGTTTCCGTTTACGCACCGGGTACCGTCACCATCGACCGTACATCTCCCGTTGTCGCGGCAGATCCTGCGGGCGGTGCATTCGATATGCCCGTCAGCGTCACCCTTTCAGCAGATGAGACAGCCGATATCCATTACACTACGGACGGCACGGATCCGGACACCCAGTCCGCGCTTTACGATCTTTCCGTTGAGATTATTCAAGATACCACCCTGAAATTCATAGCAGTGGATTCTGCCGGCAACCAGAGTGCGATTATTACCGAAGAATATCTTGAGCCTCGGGATCTGACCGTTACCGTGAAA
>JAAERE010000124.1 GCA_024230675.1 bacterium
CTCGAGATCGTGCATCATCTCAAAGCCGGTCTCTTTGAATACTTCAAACAGGTACTTCCCAGAGTGACGGAACAGGCGGACGTCGTACGCTTCATCATAACGCGTGTAGACGCCGTGTGAAGCGCGCTCGTATTCTCCGGCGGTATCGGGAGTGTACTCATCGACGTCGAACCCGAAGGTCCCCCCGCCTTTGATCACGCGTCCGACCTCAGAGAAGATTCCTCGAAGATCGCCCACGAAATGAAATACTCCGGTGGAAATCACGTGATCGAAGCTCTGATCTTCGAAGGGCCAGGGGGTTGTTTCGAGATCATGCCAAGTGAGCTGAAAACCGAGGGCCTTTTTGCGGCACTGGTCAAGCATAGCCTGCGAGCTGTCCATGCCCGAGATCACCAGTCCCGCCTTGTGAAAGGGAAGCGACCCGAGCCCGGTGCCTATACCCAGGTCCAGCAGAGACTGCTCCGGCTTGATGTGTCGGTACATCAGTCCGAACAGCACCTGTGGGCCGTACCATTCGTATTCTACGCTGTTGCTGTCGTAGGTTTCGGCTTGGGATTTGTAAGGATCGTTTTGTCCAGGCATCGCGCCTTCCTCACCTCAACAGGGGTTCACATGACCGCCAACCTCTATTCTTCTACGTACACATAGGCGGCGACGTATGGGATGCTGTCGCCGTCGGCCTCTGTAAAACTACCGCCTATGATTAGCTGGCCCCGCCAGACATTTGCCACCATGGCGTAACCACCAGTGACGCCTGACTTCATAGCTGACCAGTGCTGACCGTCCCAGAAAGCCAATTGGCCGGCATCCTCCCCGTCAACGGTAATAGATTGAGCGCAAACTACCAGCCGGTGGTTGAATACAGTCAACCCATGGACCCCAGACTCGACGGCCCCCGTGGCACAAGCCGACCAGCCAATATCGTCCCAGCAGGCTAGGCCGTCCACGGCTACTCCTCCGGCAGACTCAAACCCTCCGCCGACATACAACACGTCGTTCCAAACAGCGAACGCCACGACAATCGGCGTGTAACTCCCGCGTGTCAATCCAGAACCAAGCGCCGACCAAGAGGAATCGTCCCAGACCGCAATGCCGTTGGCCGACGCGCTACCCGTTGTCGAGAATTGTCCCCCGATAATCAAACGGTCATGGTATACCGCCATTTCAATCACTGGGTTGCCCAGTGGATATGGCTCTCCCAGCGGCACCCAGGAACTCCCGCTCCAATAAGCCACATTGGCGTAGCCCGGAAGTCCGATAATCCCAAAACTGCCGACAGCGTAAAGCCTGTCCTCATATACTTCCAGATCATAAACGGAACCGATAACCCCTCTTCCAATAGCTGACCACGATGTACCGTCCCAGGCAGCAATATTGGCGGCGGAGACGCCCCCGGCCGTGCTGAAACTTCCCGCGGCGATCAATCGACCGTCGAACTCAATCAGAGCGCGGACAGTACCATCGACCCCGGAGCCCAGGGTCGACCAGGCGGAGCCGTCCCAGGCGGCGATGTGATTGGCTGCCACGCCACCGGCCTCAGTGAAGCTGCCGCCGACTATCAGGTCACCCTGGTAAGACCCGAGGGCAGACACGTTGCTATTCGTTCCCGCTCCCAAGGGCAGCCATGCCCAATGTCCTCTGGATCGAACGGGGTCATTGTCATCGCCGCAGCCGGATAGCAGCAGGGCCATCATAAGTCCGGAGACAATCAGCAATACTGTGGTTCGCTTGAAATACTTCATACCGCTCCCCCGATCATCAGGCCGCACCGGGCCTCTTTGGTCTATTATGGCAGTTTGCTGTTCGGTTTCCCCCGCTAACGGGCAGCGAGGACAAAGTAGCGCTCCACCTTACCTACAGGATACAAATTGTGGATGTTGGAGTCAATAACTTGCGGTAGAATGAATCGTCACAACAAAAAGGGGCGCCGATCGACGCCCCTTCTCAGCCTTGCGTTTCAGAACAGACTATTTCTGAAGTCCCAGAATGTTCTGACGGAATAACGCTTCGAAATCAGGCACATCGGCATTGCCTGTCGGCGCCACGATCTTGCCTGCGCCATCGGCTTCGTCGATATCAAGATCGCCGCCATATGTCATACACAGGACCACGCCCATGCCGTCTCCGGTGACATTCCCCGGACCTCCGCTCAGAGCCGCGCCGTTGACAGCGTAAACGTCAAAGTCGCCGTCCATGTACCTGACCGAGTCAATCTCGCCCAGGGGGCCCCAGATTGAATCGGCTGGGAACGTGACAGTGGTGGAGGTGGTGGTTCTGGAGCAACTCCAACTCCAATACTTGTAGTTTCCAGCCGTGTCGGTATAGTCGCAATCGAAGTATGCGGTGTACCAATACTCCGTCGCGTCACTGGCAGCCGACCAACTCACGGTAAGCGAGTCTCCCAGTGGAATGTCAACGTCATCCGTGTCGGGCACCAGGATATTGAAATCGCCGACCATACCCAGACGAGCAAACACTTCTTTGTCAGTGCCGTCGAGCCCGGTGAAGCTCGCTTCCACAACGACGGAATCGTCGGCGTCAGTGGTGGTTACGCCGTGATATCCAAGGCCGCCACCATAAATAGTCAATTCCGGTTCGATAGCAAGCACATCGCCGTTGGCCGTGACTACCGGAACACCGGGCACGTTGTCGACGTGTATTATGGCCGATACCGGATCACCGGCGGCCGTGCTCTTGCGATACCCCCAATCCTCACCGGCCTGGACCCAGCCGTACATTGAGGCGGCACTGCCGCCGGCCGGGCCCGCCGGACCTTCAGCGCCGTCATCGCCTTCGCATCCCACAAAAGCGAGACCGAAAACCATGATTCCGAGAATGCTTAACAGATACAGTCGTGTTCTTTTACTCGCAAACATACGCCCTCCATTGAGACCAATAGATGTAAATTGAAAATGTGATGGATTTCAGTGTGGAAAATTCGACAGATAGCCAGCCCCATTACTACGATGTCAATCCCGTTGTTGTTTAACTTAGTAGCACGTTCTTAGGATAGAGCATCGGCAGAGGCAGACTTTTCTGAACCTGAATAAAAGAGGCAATTGGCCCCATCAATGACCTAATTACTCGCAATTGGCTGCCGCTTGCGCAGCGCAGGATGACTGAGGATCGGCATCGTCCCGCATACCTGATTACCAACGGGAGCTGGTGATCAAGGGACGTCAAGGGTGATGCTGTTGGCGCTGCACTTGAGCGACCAGACGCCGGACATCGGGTAGGCAACCGACTGGAAATCCTCCCGCCAGCCGAACTCACCTTTCATACTGCCCACCTCTTGGTGCGACACGGACGGGTCGTTGGCGTAGAAAACCCGCCCTGCAAACTGCCCGTGACCTTCGCCGCACATCGGGCACAGGCTCAAGTCGTCGTACCACCAGACGCCTTTGAAGGTCGCGATCACTTCGTCGGTGTAGAAGCCCGAGACCGACCCCTCGAATCGACCCAGCGGATAGACATCGATGTTCTCTCGCCAGAACTTGCCCACGTAGAGCCCGATCGGGTTGCCATCGGCGTCCAGCCAACGCCCTTCCATGCGGCCGGTCTGGCCAAAAGGTTCTTCCTTGATCCACTCCCCGGCCAGCAGACCCCGAACACAGTCGGGCGGTTTCAATCTGCGGGC
>JAAERE010000125.1 GCA_024230675.1 bacterium
CACCAACAAACTGCTGTCGCAGGCGGTATCCCCATTGGACAAATTGTCGGACGCTTCGTCGGAGAACAATCCCCAGGATCCTTTCCAAAAGACGGAGGAGAGCGATGACGAGTAGAAACGACGCTGGGCCCCCGTCGACGAAAGGGCCGACTCGGCCCGCCTTGGAGGAGGCGGATATCGTCCGAAAATACGGGGCGGCCCTGGTCCGAGACAACGCCGTCACCTACTCCCAAAAGAAGATTCTGATGGACATTGAGTTCTGCCGAACCCTGGCCCAGGGCGGACATTCGAGCAAGTGCGACACCTGCGACCACCTTGAAATTTCCTACAACTCGTGCAGAAACCGGCATTGTCCGAAGTGTCAGGCCTTGAACAAAGCCCAGTGGGTAGAGGCAAGGGAGGCCGAACTGTTGCCGGTGGGATATTTCCACAACGTCTTCACTCTGCCCCACGAGTTCAACGCCCTGATTCTCTACAACAAGAAAGTAATGCTGAATATCCTATTTAAAGCGGCCAAGGACACCCTGAACGATTTCGCCAAAAATCCAAGGTATCAACTTCAAGGTCAATTGGGAGTTACAGCGGTACTGCATACCTGGGATCAGAAGCTGAACCCGCACTATCACCTGCACTGCGTCATCCCCGGCGGGGTTTACGACAAAACGGGCGGGCGCTGGATACCGGCCAAAAACGACTATTTGTTTCCGGTTAAAGCCGTTTCCCGGGTGTTCAGGGGCAAATACGTCAGCCTGGTGAGAAAAGCCTACAACAAAGGAAATTTGAAGTTCGGCGGGAAGATCGAAACTCTCTCGAGGAAGGAATCCTTCGCAGGTCTGTTGTCCACCGCGATGGAAAAGGAATGGGTGGTCTACTCGAAAAAACCCTTCAAATCGCCCCGTCACGTTTTCGACTACCTGGGTCGCTACACTCACCGAACGGCCATATCGAACAACAGATTGATCTCGATGGACGGCGGACGAGTCCGTTTCGGCTATCGGGACCGCAAGCAGGACTATGCGCCCCGCGTCTGCGAACTGTCGGCCGAGCAGTTCATCAAACGGTTTTTGCTTCACGAACTCCCCGGCGGGTTCATGGGATCCGTCATTTCGGATTTTTGGCCAATGCGGTGAAGCGCGAAAACCTCGAAAGAGTCGACTCTTTCGACGGCGTTTTTAGAAACTACTACGGTTCGGCTCGAAGCAGCCCAAGGTAGCCGGATCCTAGGCTGGAAGACATTTGAACGGAATTTCCATATTCGGTTTTTGGCAGCGCCGAACC
>JAAERE010000126.1 GCA_024230675.1 bacterium
CACGTCGGATAAGCAGCATATCGCACCTGCAAGAAAGAGGTAGCGGCAATATCGGGCACCGTCCGCACGCGCCGGCAGTTGACGGATTTCCGATCAGGCTGTGATGTTGTTCGCCTGGAGAAACTCAACCCACACATCTCATGATACACGAGACGGATCGGGCATGCAATGAAGAAACGGGCGTAAAGCCGGCACAACAGGAGCGGGACAGACGAAACTGCCGGCCCACCCCTTAGAGATTACTCAGGAATTCGTCAAACCCTCTGTAGAACACTTCGGGATTGTCCGCGTACACCATGTGATCGGAGTTCGGAACCTCAAGATAGGTACTGTGAGGCACGGCCTGTCGCATCTGGTCGGCCACCTCGGCGGGGAGGCACCAGCTTTCGGCCGCACGCATCAACAACACCGGGCATCGCACTTGTGAAAGGACATCTACCCAGGGTCGGTATCGTCTTCCGATCTCAGCCATAGCCGAGCGCGAGAACAGGTAGTCGTATCCGTCCGCCGTCTTGACCAGACTTTGAGAGAAATACTCTACGTTAGATTCTCGAGGGAATAGAGATTTGAGATGATCCAGGCCCTCTTCATAAGATGCATACGGGGTCGGCCATGCTGCCGTAAGGCCGTCATCCGATCGCCTGGCATCTTCCGCATTACCGGACCCGATCCCGGTCCCTTCGACGGACTCATCAAGCACCGCCAGCGCTTTGACGACTTCCGGATACAACCCGGCGAGATGACCGGCCACCCGTCCTCCCATGGAATGACCTACGGCAATAACCGGAGCGCAATCCAGGACCTGCACGAGTTCGAAAGCATCCCGGGCGAAATCTTCGGCGGCGTAGCCGGAGTCGGGTTTGTCGCTCAGACCGTGCCCTCGTTGATCTGGAGCGATAATCCGACACCTGTCTCCGTATCGTGACATGAACTCTTTCCATGTTTCCCATCTGCCCCAGCGTCCGTGAAGGCACAGCATGGGCTGACGATCACCGCCTGTGTCGCCATAGGATAGGCTGATGCCGTTGACCGTGATCTTTCTTAGTGTAGGCTCGGAATAACTCATTGTGGCAGGCTCCGCCGTCGAAGGAGTTTCAGTGACAATCTAGTGGATAAGGCGGCCCCGGGCAACATTCGAATATGGGTGGACAAGCGATTGGAGTTTAGCTATTCTGCGCACAGATTGATAGCAGCGATGCCCGTACTTCTTTTCGAGCAGCGAGAGGAACAGCTGTTATGACCGTCCGAATCCTGCCCCTTCTGATCCTGCTCCTGCCGGTATTCTCAAACGCCGCCGACACTCCCGACAGCACGACTCATGAATGCCTGGAGCGTCTTGAGCGTGAAACCCGTGTGGGCGATTCGATAACTGTGTTCACGAAAGACAACCGGATCATTCGCGGTGAGCGTCCTATTGTCAATTTCGAGTCCTCGATCTTGTACATGAAACTGATGTCCGAACCGGGCTCGTGGGAGGATGTCACCGTTCCGTTTGACCGCATCAACAGGATTACCTTCCGAAAACAGGGCCATGCTCGGTGGGGCATGACTGTACTGGGATTGGTCCTGGGTGGAGCCGCCGGGGCCGCCGTGGGGGTGGCGCTGGCTCCCTAACCGGAAGGTTTTTTGGACATGCCGGAACTTCATTCCGGCCTGATGGGCGGGGTGATTGGCGGTCTCATCGGAGCTGCCGGCGGCCACATGATCGGCTCCCGCATGACCACCCGCGTAACGCTGAAGTGCTGGTAGTCTCTCAGGTCAGGGCGATACAATGGTAATATCCGAGGCATTGCACTTGAGCGACCAAACCCCGGACATAGGATAGGCAACATCCTCGAAACTCTCCCGCCAGCCGAACTGCCCTTTCATACTCCCCACCTCCTGATGGGATACAGTGGGGTCGTGGGCGTAGAACACGCGGCCGGCGAACTGCCCGTGACCTTCTCCGCACATCGGGCACAAACTAGGGTCATCGTACCACCAGTATCCTTTGAAAGTAGCTATTACCTGGTCGGTGTAGTAGCCTGAGACGGACCCCTCGAATCTGCCCCGGGGCTGGAGATCGGTTTCGTCATGCCAGAACTTCCCAACATAAAGACCGATCGGGTAGCCATCGGCATCCAGCCAGCGCCCCTCCATACGCCCGGTCTGACCAAACGGCTCTTCTTTTATCCATTCGCCGGCGAGGAGACCCTTGACGCATTCCGGCGGTCTCAGCTTGCGGGCGTGCACGGCCACGGCGTTGCAGCCATCGACCGCAAAAAACGCCAGGTAGTTATCTAGTTTCGAGAAGCTGAGACTGAGCGTGAAC
>JAAERE010000127.1 GCA_024230675.1 bacterium
CGATGGCAGTTGTTTTCTGGCAACGGTATCGAACGGCGACGGCGGTGAGTACGCCCACTATCTCAGGAAAGTTGACGCCCCCTGGCTTCAGGTGACAAAATTCAGCGACCTGATCCCGACAATCGAGTTCGGTGTAGATAATTCGTTGTACCTGATGTCGAACAAGGGCACACCGCGAGGTCAGATCCTACATCTGCTTGCCGGACAGACGGAGCTTTCGGAGGCGAAAGTGGTTGTCGCCGAGAGCGAGGTTACTATAAAAACATTCTTGCCGACCGATTCGAAGCTGTACGTTGTGGACCTCGCCGGCGGACCCAGACAGTTGCGTATTCTAGATCTCGAAAGCGGGGAGATTACTCATTTGCCGGTCCAGCCGATGTCTTACGTGGGAAATCTTACCTGCACCGGGCGGGATCACGTTTTGCTGCGCAGCCGCAGCTACCTGGAACCTTCGGCTTGGTATCGTTACGAGCCTGGGTCAAACCAGTTGTCACGCACATCGATGTACAAGACTTCTCCAGCCGAATTCGAGGATACCGAAGTTGTGCGCGAGTGGGCGACTTCGAAAGACGGCACCAAAATACCGATGAGCATCATTCGGCGCAAAGATATCAAGCTCGAGGGCCAGAACCCGACAATTCTTTACGGCTACGGCGGATATGGCATAAGCCTGTCGCCCTCGTTTGACGCCACGCGGCGGCTGTGGCTCGATCAGGGTGGAGTCTATGTGGTGGCCAATCTTCGCGGCGGCGGTGAATTCGGCGAAGAATGGCACCTCGCCGGGAATCTCACCAAAAAGCAGAACGTATTCGACGATTTCAACGCCTGCGCAGAACATTTGATAGAAGCCGGCTACACCTCACCGGAGAGACTGGCTATCGAAGGCGGCAGCAACGGTGGCCTGTTGATGGGAGCCGCCGTAACGCAGCGCCCGGAACTGTATTCGGCCGCAGTGTCGCGAGCCGGTATCTACGATATGCTGAGAGTGGAGCTGGACCCCAACGGCGTTTTCAATATCACTGAGTTCGGCACGGTCGAAAACCCGGATCACTTTGCCGCTCTTCTGGCCTATTCGCCGTTCCACAATGTTTCCGAAGGCTCGGCTTATCCGGCCGTGCTCTTCACTACCGGACAGCACGACGGCCGTGTCAACCCGATGCAATCGCGCAAGATGACGGCGGCGCTCCAGAGAGCCACCGTCTCCGACCGGCCGATTCTGCTTCGCACCAGTTCGACTACCGGGCACGGCCGAGGCACCGCGCTCAGCACAAAAATAGCCATCAAGACCGACGTGTATACGTTCATCCTGGACCAATTGAAAGTCCGTTACCGCTACGACCATTGACCGGCGCTTGGCGAGTCTTGGACGCACCTATAGTCGGATCAGGAGCCCCGTGTTTGTGAAGGAATATCGGACGTGCGGGTCTTCTGCCGGGGGCAGATAAGGGTTCACATCTATCAGGCGTGGATCATTGCGTCAACGCCGGGCTTCCAGATACCTTCCGAAGTGCTGCCGCGTTAGAGCCAGTTTGAAGCTCTTCTCTCGCTCCGCCCAGAAATGGCCCAGATCGCCGCTGTCGAGCTTGTCTTTCCAGCGCTTCCTGTCTTCAGTACTCAGGCTGAGATGCATCGGGCCATCAACAGCCTCGATCACATGCAGGAAATTGATCTCTTTGGGTCTCCGCGCGAGCGTGTAACCGCCCTTGACACCCTGGTGCGATTCCAGAATGCCGTTGGAAGTAAGATCCCTGAGTATCTTGGCGAGGAATTCCCGAGGAACATTTTCTGATTCAGCGATTGAGTTTATGGAACCGCGTTGACCTTTCGGAAGATTGGAGCAGTACCGCACCGCTCGGAGTGCGTAATCAGATTTACGAGACAGTCTCATGAGGCATGTCCTTTTGCTAGGAGTTACCCTGCCGCTCAGCCGGCCAAAACAGGAGCAACATATCCGTTTTTACCCAAACGGGGCTGACCACGGAAGATAATAGGTTTTTTCTGCAAACAAAGAGATTATTCTTCCCCGAACGCTTCTCGGGACCCCGGAGCTACACAGACAAAAACGCGGCCGGAACGCAGAGTTCCGTGCAGCGCCTTACGCGCCCGGCGGGCTTCGATCTCACTGGCCATCTCCACCACGCCGAAATCCCTCTCCCCGAAGGCATCGACATGTTTGACCCGGCCGAATTCCGAGAAGAGCGTTCGCAGCCGGTCCTCGGAAGCAAGATCGCCCAAATTGCCCACAAATAGCGTTGTCCCGTGCATTCTCCCCTCGCTGTTAGCGTCGAGCAGTTCTCCCCCGACTAATTGCCCTGAGTTCCCAGGCAGACACCTCCCCCGGCGCCTCCCAGGAGCGATTCCCGGAGGAGCTTGCGGCTTCGGCGTATCATCGACTTCGTAAGCCCCCGTTGTCGGCCTACAATCTCAGCAACTTCTTCACAGGAAAACCTCGCCAGAAAGTACATCACGGCCGCCGGCCGGATCTCTTCCGGAAGATTTCCCAGAGCGTTTCTAATTTCGTCCGGAGATATTCCGGACATTTGCCTGTTTTTCTCCGCACCGCCGCGCCGAGCGTTGTCTTTTCCACCCGACAGCGCCCCGCAGAACAACGCTTTCGGCGCGGTCAAATCGCGGTAGTACAGGTCGATCATGGCCCTGTACAAATCCTTCAGTAACAAGTCCTCGGCTCGGAGGCTGTCCCAGGTCCTGTAAGCCGCAGCGAAAGTACCGACTACCAGATCGGCCGCATCCTGTGGCGACGAGGTCAGCAACAGGGCGCTACTATAAACGTCTCCAAGATAGGGCAGGTTTCTGGTCTCAAATCCAAGCCGTCGCTCAGACGCGGAGACACTCCTACCATGTGCCACAGTAGACCCCCTTCCCTATGATGGATTACCTGACTACAGCCGGTCTCTCCTTAATATAACACTAACACCCTCAAGCAACTCCGTCAATACGGATAAATCGGGCACATATTACGTATGATACGTACGTAGTGAGGTAATAGAGGATAACTCCTATCCTGCTGAACGACACACTTATACTGTTCTGCATCACTTACCTGTAACTGGTCCGGCATTGGTATCTTCTAGTCCAGACCGGCAGCCCTTTGCCTGAGAAACGGAGACTTGGCCGCCCGAAGCCACGACCGCGAATCAGACAGCGTCGCTCCACCGATTGCGTGGAGGCCGGTTGTCTTTTCGCAGTGACTTCACTAGCTCAGTGTGACAGGATCTGCAGTATCTTGGTGCTCGCTTATAGCCACGACTGGCAAAATATTCTTGAGCGGAAGCCGTAAAAGTGAATTCCTCCCCGCACTCCCTGCAGATCAAGACCTTTGAGTTGAATTCCCCGGTCATCGCAATCCTCCGTTTGTTTTCCAATGACCTGGTACCGGCTGGGCAGACTCCACCCTGGAATTGCTGCCGCCCCCTGTTTACTTCTCACCGTTGGGTATAATATAGCAGCACCCCCGGGGGGTTGTCAATAAGGGTTAGTTACGGGGGTAATACGTATGGATCGTACGCAGCTAAATGGTCTTTAGAAAGCTGTTGAGATTCACGTTGGTGTGTTTGAGGCCCAGCTTCTTTCTGATCTGCTCGCGGTGTTTGTGAATCGTAAGCAGCGATATGTTCAGCATGGTGGCTATCTCCTTCGATCGGCGACCGGCCTTTATCATCAGGCAGATCTCCTGCTCCCTTGGAGTCAGCTTGGAGAAACTCGTTTTTAGAATGTCGAGAAAAGGCGAAGCTATGTCGCGCAAATGTTGTTCGAGAAGGTCTATCAAGTGGCGCTGATTTTCATCGCACTGCTGTCTCAGCCGGGCCAGCAACGGAGTCAGGGTTTCCTCCACGTTAATGCGAATCTGCTCACGGGTGGTTTGTTTCTCTTCCTCAAACCGGGCCAGCACCTCCCGCATGGCGATGTTCTTTTCCTCCAGGGCCAGGCGTTCCAGTCTCAACTGCTCGTTGGTTGCCTGGATTTCTCGCTCAGCCTTGCGTCTCTCGGTTACGTCGCGCACGAAACAGAAGTCGTATTCCTCACTTTCCCATTCAAGATGATTGACGGAGACCTCCACCGGGAATTCGTGGCCGTCTTTCCGCCGAAGAATCGACTCTCGGATCATCGACCGATTCCGGCGCAATTCCTGGTATCTCGCCGCCCACTCGTCCCGGTTTACGGGGGGGGCAATATCAAACAGGCTTAGCGAAAGCAGCTCTTCGCGAGTATAGCCCAACGCCTCGCAGGCAGAGTCGTTAACGTAAATAAACTTACCATCCGGTTTCATCCAGAACACCGAGTTGGTTGAATGATCCACTGCGAATTTCGTGAGCCGCAGCATTGATTCAACCCGACGTCGCTCACTGATATCTTCGAATACGACGGCTACGCGACAGGAGCCCAGAGGAAAAGCCTTGACGGAGAAAACGCCCTCGACAACCCGGTCATCGCCGTATCGAAAAGCCTCCAGCCTGGTTGCCCGCCCGGTACGTATAACTTCCGCATAACGCTGCGGGACGTCTTTGGCTCGAAGTCCGGGGAAGCATTCGTCGATAAGCCGCCCCACGATTTCCTCGGTTTTCACCCCGGTGAAAACAGCCGACGCCGGATTAGCCGAAATCAGACGCAGCGAACGATCGTCCTCGACGTTTTCGAGTTCGTAAACGTACATACCGACGGGGACCTCCCGAACGAGATCAGTCGCGAGATCGGCAGCAGCCTGAACATCGTTGTTCCTGTTGTTGTGGGCATCGGCGGAACCGGATCGCTGGTTCGTCATCTCTCTGTCGCCCCTCGCAGGACCGCCGCGCAGGCAGCCTGCCGCAAAAACATCACTTAAATCGCTCTTGCATCATGCAAAGTCAATCGGTCCAGGATAGAATTTCTCCCCGGCTGTCACCTCATCGCTGAACAGACGGCTGCCCGATGTGAGCCCGTATTTGTAAAACCTGTCTATCCAAGGATGCCCGGAAACGGGTTGACCGGCAAGGCCGGTGCCCCCATTGTGCCCAAACATAAATTAGTCAGAAATCAAGGACAAAGCAATCCCAAAAAGGTCCCGTAGCATTTCGCACTGCCACGAAAAAGCCGGCGGCCGAAGGGCCGCCGGCTGAAACGCTCATCTTTCCGTCGGTCTCAGATCATCGTTCCTGCTCGTAAGGACCCTCGAAACGGCTGCCCATGCCCGGTCCCAGCAACAGCGCATTTAAGAACAACTGACGGGAGCCGTAATTATAGGCTCGAATATTGGGGTCTACGGCAAACAGCACAATCTGTCCCCGACCTTTTCTCTCTCGAGTGACATACGCAGTCTCGGCCCAGCGCTGCCGAGCTTCCGGCCATAACAGTCCCGACAGACGAAGGTCGTTGGCTTCGGCCAGGCGCCCGACCGTTTTCACTGGAGATTTGGCCATAAAAGCGTACCGCGTCCAGACCATCACGGGCATGGTCGGCTCTATACCGAACGCCAGCCAATCCTCTGTGTCCAGATCAACCCGCAGGAATACACCCGCGGGACGGAACTTTCGTTGCCATTCGTCCTGTTCCCTAGCTTTCTCAAGACCCAGTTTCTTGCCGCCCTCCTCGGGCTCCTCCTCGAGAACTTTTTCCGGATACCACAGAGCCATCGTGTCGATTTCGGGGCTTTCGGCCTGGCGTTCGCGCTCCACACCTAACTTGTAGGCATCAAGCTTGTCCAGTACCTGGCGCTTAATCCTCACTTGCGAGATACCGTTAGCCGTGTCGGCCGCCCAGACCGAAGCCTCGCCGGTACAGATCAGAGTACCGCCGCCGCTGACCCAGGCCTCGAGCTTTTTCTTGCCTCCCTCGCCCAGTCTTGGAAAGAAAGGTCCCCAGCTCGAAGGCGCGATGATCACATTATACTGGTCGAGGGCGTGCTCTGCCAGTTCGGTCAGCTGAAGGATGGAATGCGGCATCGCCAACTCCTGATCCAACACGTACCAGAGCTGACCGAACGAATTGTAGTTCACACCGTTGCCGGACAGAATCGCCACACGGGGTTTCCGCAGCAGACGAAACGTCGGGGCGCCCAGCAGAGAGCCCTCGGAAGAATTCCCTGTGCTTACACCGTAGACATCCAGCCCAATTTCACTCGCGAGTTCTTCCAGAGCGCTCGACAATTCCGGACGATTGCCACGAACCCTCAGAACCAGCGAACCGGCGCCAAAATCCTGGCCCTCAATGACAAAGGGCTTTTCTGAGCAGCGCACCACAAGGTCCTTTTCGAACAGCTTCACCAACATGCGGTAGGTTTTCTCACCGACCATATCGATCACAAAAGCGAATTGCGCCTCCGGATTGTGAATCTGTCCGCCACGCAGTAGGACTTCGTGCACAGGTTCTGAGTTTGCCGAAAACGAGGAGTTCGTGTAGTAAGCATCCAGATTGTAGGCCAGCGGAAGAGACCAGCTGGAGATTTCGTACATGCGGGTGTCGCCGAATTTCTCCATCTCCCGCCGCTCTTCCTTGAGGAACTCCAGCTTCAGGCGGGGATCGAACTCCAACACTGCCTTGGCCAGCGCTCCGTGCGGCTGGGCCGTAGAGACTATGTAGGTACCGGCCGGAAACTGCATCGACGAATGGGTGGAGCCTTCCGGGTCCACGACGGCACCGACCGTGAAGTTACCTGTGGATCGTGTTACATCTATTCCCTGAGTGACCAGGCCTTCGATAAAGCGCTTCATTTTAACTTCGTCGTCTATCGGCTTGAACAGAAACTGCAACTTGCTGCGCCGACCTTCGGCCGTAATATTCTTGCGCGTTTGGTGATAGTCGCGGACAATATCTTCCCGGTTGTCTGACAGAGTCTTGAGATTGGCCAGGGAAGAAGTGAACTGTTTGTTAACCGCCTCGTGATAGGTCAGAAGATAATCATCCTGCTGCTTAACAAACTCGCCGTCGACACCGGCCATTTCATAGAGAATACCTATAGCGCCGAAGTAACTGGACCAGGCCGACCCATAGCCGGGATACCATTGATCGTTCCACTCGCCGGTATAATAGCTCCAGCCCCGGCTGTCAAACGCCGCCGCCTGGTCATCGGAAAACACCCTTGCCCATTTCAGATAATGCGGCGGAATGTTGTAGTTGATCGGTTGACGCGGAGGTGAAAAGAGGTAAGTAGCGTTGGAACCCATCTCGTGTGCGTCCACCACCATTTGCGGGTGCCACTTCACCTGGGTGGTCAGCCGACCGACGGTCTCCTGCTGACGCACCAGAATCCAGTCCCGGTTAAGGTCAAAGAGATAATGGTTGGTTCTTCCCCACGGCCAGACTCCGCTGTGCTGCATGGAAAACCGATTGTAGTTGGGGACTTTGCTCTTGTAGGTCTGGAGCATAGAGAGGTACCGTTCCCGGCCATCGGGATTCTCCGTAGGATCGATTATGATCACGACGTTGTCCAGAATCTCGAGCGTGGCCGGGTCCTGACCGGCCGCCAGTTGATATATCAACTGCACCGCGGCGTCGGTCCCGGAGATTTCGTCGCCGTGAATGCTGTACCCCAGCCAGGCGAACGCCGGAAGAACCTTCACCAGCGAGTCCAGCTGAGCGGCCGGAACCGCACTGCCGGCGGCGACGCGGTCCATGCCTTCTCGAAATGTCTCGAGATTGCGAATATTCTCCTCAGAGGAGATAAAAACATTGTAGAGTGCGCGGCCTTCGTAGGAACTGCCGTGCGTTTCGATTTTGACTCGGCCGCTCGACGGTGCGACGGCTTCGAGATAGTCGACCAGCTCGTGGTAGCGCAGGGGCCACTGGCCAATCTGATGTTTTAGAAAGTCGTTGGGTTGCGGTACGCCGCTATCGTAAGATCTGTCGGCATAAAACGGCACGGTGTCGACAACCGCATCGGGCGAATAAGACGGGTCCAGACCGGCGGAAACGCCAATAGCCAGGAGCGTCAGACTCAGAATTGTCCACAGCAGGATTCGAAACATGGGTGGCTCCATCTAATTTGGTTGTGAGCTATGCGCCTAAATTAGTGACAGCAGCCCTCACTGTAAAGCACATTCCAGTCGTGTGGAGACAGTTTTGAACCGGGGGACTCCGCGCGAGGTCAGGTTTCTTCGGCAGTTTCTCCGTCGGCGTCATCCTCGTCGGAATGCAGTCTCATCTCGAACACGCGCAGAAGAATCGTGAATCCGGCGGCGATCATCGGACCGACAACCACACCCAGCAAACCGAACACGGCGATGCCGCCCATAATCGTAAAGAACAGAAGCAGAGGGTGAAGACTGGTTTTGCCCGATATCAACAACGGTCTTATGACGTTGTCCACCTGGCTTATGACAAGGGTGCCGATCAGAATGACCAGGAGGCCCTTAAGGTACGAGCCCCCGACTATCAGGATCATGCCGGCCGGAATATACACGATAAAGGCCCCGACCAGGGGTATGATCGACAGGAAAGCCATGATCGCCCCCCAGAAGACCGGCGATGGAATCCCTACAATCAGGAACAGCAGCCCGCCCAGTATTCCCTGAAGCAGGGCAATTAGAACGCCGCCGTACATAGTAGCCTGGATGACGTCGCGAAGCTGCGCAAAGGCGGCGTTGACCTGGGGGACCGTCAGAGGCATAAGGCGCTTGATGCGGTTGACGAGGTGCTGGCCGTCCTTGAAGAAGTAATACATGGCGAACAACATCAGGCCAAAATAGAACACCGTACGGGTGCCGTTGGTAATCAGCCAGGTGGTCTGCCTGACTACCACACTGCTCACGCGATTGATGGCATCACGGATGATCTCATCCAGGTTTATTTTGGAGATGTCGTAATACTGAGCAAGTTTGGCCTTCATCGTCTCAAGCCAGGGGATGTCGAAGTCGAGCAGCTTGTCCAGTTCCCCGCTTTTGCTCAGAGCGTTTACCTTGGAAACAGCGTCAGCGGCCTCGTTTACGAGGGCCACAAAAAGATATGTGATAGGACCGATTATCAGCACCACGATGAAGGCGCACACCAGGACCGAAGCAACGCCCTTGCGTTTGACGCGACGGAGCGTGCGTTCATACAGCGGATAAAAGAGAATAGCCAGCACCGAGGCCCAGGCGATGGGCACGAAAAAGGGTACGATAATCTGGTAGAACAGGTAGAAAATGGCGGCCGACACCAGAAAAAATACAGAGATCAGGAAATATTCTCTTTTCATAACTTTCTCTCTCGGGGTGCGATACAGTCAATTTAGCGCCGTCCAAACTCCGGCGCAACCCAAAACCTCACGCACTCCCAGCATGTGAGGGACCTTCTACTACTACAGCATGTTGGTAGCTCCGAGTCTACGTAAGCCGTTTGCATTTCATGGCTTACACAAACGGGACTTAATTTGCCCACATGTTTTCAACACTTTCACGACGTTTCGGAGGCAAGGTCCGAACATTTTGCTAACGGCACGAGTGGGCACGGTGCCCATGGGAGTGGTAAATCGAGCGAGCTAAAAAACTCATCGTAGACCCAAAATTATAAGCCGCTGCTATCAAGTATCTTAACCATTTGACGATGAATTCTATAAATCAAGGAAAAGCGAACAATAGCTGAGCCATGTTGCTGTTCGCATTCTCAATGCCCCAAACAAGGAGTTGAAAATGGCTGCAAGAAAAACCAGAAGCAGAGCTCGTCGCGCTACCACTCGTAAGCCGGTAACCCGCCGCACCCGTCAGGCCTCGCAGGGCGGCAATCCCTGGACTCGCCAGGAGATCGCTTTCATCCGCAAGTACTATCGGAACAACGAGACCGCCTGGGTTGCCCGTCAGCTCAAGCGTACCGTTTACTCCGTGCGTTACAAAGCGTGTGATCTGAGCATCAAGAAAGCCGCTCCGTCCGTCTGGAGAGGCAATACCGGCGTGACGAAGGCTGCCCCGAAGCGCACCACCCGTCCGACTCGGAAGTACAGCTATTCTGCGAAGACCAGCCGCACCCGTCGTCCGGCCTCCCGTCGGACCACTCGCAAGGCTCCTAAGCGCCGCTAGCTTGACACGACACCTTCCGATCCGCCTCCCGGCGGATCATTTGCGAATAAAAGCCCGTTTCCTTCCGGAAAGGGGCTTTTTTTCATGCCCGGCCAAACGAAACGGCGTTGTTTCTTGTTCTCTTAGCTAACAATCGAAAGCAAGACCGAAGGAAACCCATGCCCAGAATAAGCGCCGTCACCACCACCGTACCGGAACATCGCATCGATCAGCAAACAGCCCGTGAGTTCGCGCACAGCTTTTTCGCGGCCAGCCGGCCCGACATCGATCGGCTGTTGCCGATATTCGAGAACGCAGGTATCGAGACCCGGTACTTCTCGGCCTCCCCCGACTGGTTTGGGCAACCGCACGCTCTGGCCTAAAAGAACCGTCTCTACGTTGAAGAGGCAACCGCGCTGACAGGAACCGCAGTCGAGCAATTGCTGGAGGAGAACAACCTCAGGCCTGATCAGATAGATTATGTGATCTGCATCAACACTACCGGATTGGCGACGCCTTCAATCGACACCCGCCTGATAAACCTGTTGGGATTCCGCCCCAGTGTGCGCCGTACCCCTGTCTGGGGGCTGGGTTGCGCCGGAGGTGCGGCGGGGCTGTCCCTGGCCTATCACCACGCGCCTGGACATCAGGACCAGCGGATTCTGTTGGTGGCCGCCGAACTGTGCGGTCTGACGTTTCTGGCGGATGACTTCTCACGATCCAATCTGGTGGCCACAGCGCTCTTCGGCGAGGGCGCCGCAGCCGCGCTGATCACAGGCGACGACGTTCCAACGCCGGGTCTGGAAATCCTGGGGACCAGATGCCGCTTTTACCCCGACTCTCTCGACGTCATGGGTTGGTCGGTAGTGTCGTCCGGCCTTCAGGTAGTGTTCGCCCAGCGCATACCCTCGATAGTTGAAGCCAACGCCGCCGAGGACATCGGCGCTTTCCTGAAGGAATACGGGCTGGATCTCGGGGATATCGATCAATTTCTGGTTCATCCGGGTGGGACCAAAGTCATTGAGGCCTACGAGTCCGCCCTGAACCTCAACAACGGTCACTTGGATCTGGCTCGAGGAGTTCTACGCGATTTCGGCAACATGTCTTCCGTGACGGTTCTCTTTGTCCTGGAGCGCTACTTAACGGAATGTGGGTTTGACTGCGGGGGGCACGGTCTGATATCCGCCCGGGGACCGGGCTTCTGTTCGGAATCTTTGCCGGTGAAGCTGTAGCCGAGGGTCAGTTTTCTTTCGGCGAGTCTTCTTCTATTGCCGGGTCGATGGTTGAATCCTCAATCGTCGGGATGTTGTAGTGAGCGGAATCGTCCATCTCCTGCCAGTAGTAGGGGTCGTCTTCGCCGTAAAGGTCCAGCGGCTGAATCAGCACGGTCTGAGTAATCTCTTCCCTCTGAATCTCGAGCGTGGCGCCTCCCTCATCCAGCCCCGCCAGAATTCTCTCGATCAGGATCTTGTGATTGCGCGGACGGGCGGCCTCTACCCTGCGTATGACATCACCTTCGCGCAAGCCACACGCAAACGCCAGCCGGGTGGGGTCGATCTTGTCAACCACCAGCCGATTGGCCGCGTTGGTCTTGACCGAAAAACCGAGCTGCCCCTTGACCGGGAGCCCCTCGACATAAACTCGTTTGCGAGTGTCGGTGGCAGCCACCTGGCGTCGGCGCGGTCGGGTCGACTGCACCAGCGAAGATCCGTAGGGCTCTTCGACCACCCAGCGCGAAAGCGGGTGGTCGGAGCTGAGGATCCATTCACTCAGCAAGTATTGCTCGAATATTTCACGTCCCGGATGGCGCTGTTTCCAGAAAGCCGACTGGTAGGCGTCAAAGGTAGAGTCCAGCCCGATCTCTCTCTGGGCGGTAACCAGAGCCAGGAGCATAGCCAGATTGTCCCGGCGGAAGGCTCCGGGCTGCATCAGCGGATGACCGGTCATCGAACGATAAAACGGGTCCTCCGATCTTTCCGCCTGTCCCAGCATACGGTGAGCCAACTGATAGATGATGTTCAACTGTTGTCGGTTACCGTGCGGGCAGGCCTCGGTAAGAATCCCCCGCCGCATACCGCCGGTTGGCACCACCAGAGGATCAGCGTTGCCGATTGAAGGATAGTAGCGAAGGAAGATGATATCAAAGGATGTTTCTATCCAATCAAGGCCGGACAGCTCCGACAGAGTGGCCAGAATTCTGCCGCCCTTCTCTTCCCAAAAAGCAACCAAATTGCTGTCGTTGCGGCGGACCCAGCGAAGATCGCTGACGGCCGACGCAGTCTTGTAATACTCGGGATACAGGCTGGCCTGAAATGAAACCGAGCTGTGATTGATTGTTACCTCAACCGGAGCTGCCGGAGCCGGTACGGAGTCGTAACTGAAATCGTACTCTTGAGCCCCTGCCGCCGAGGTGAGAAGCAAACCGACGATTAGTAGTGCAAATACCCGTTTCATAAGGATGCAATTAACGGGCGGCGACAAGCAAACACAAGCCAAAAGAGGCGGCGACGGCAGGGCCGCCCGGCGGTGGCTTCAAGTGCTATCAAGATACTATGGCTGTGGCATCGGGCCGGGAGCGGCCGGGTCGGGCGCGGCATAGGCCGGAGCCGGTTCCACGAGTCGGAAATAGAACTGGATGTATAGCGACTCAAAAAACGTCCCGGCGTACCCGCCCAGCACCACCGATACGGGGAGTCCTATGAAGAAACCCAGCATAATGGCACCCAGGGTACCGCCCGCCATGGATCCCACCATCATATTGAGGGGCACAAAGAACATCAGGGTAAGGATGCCAATGACAATAAAGAAGGCTATACCCAGACCAAATTGCACCAGCGACATGATGAAGCAGTTGCCCAGATTGCGCGTAAGCAGGGTCCAGCCTTCCTGCAAGGCATCGCCGAGGGAGATATCTCGCGCCACCATCGCCACCTGGGCCAGTTCGAACGTATGCCAGACGAAGAACCCAGCGAGGAGAAACAGGGGTATCGTCAAGAGCAGAGTCCAGGGCGAAATGACAACCGCAAACAAGACGATGCCTACGATGAAGGCCATAAAGGTCAGTATGCCCAGCACGGTGAGTCCAAGGAAACGCCAGAAGAAATCCAGGGCCCGCGAGAAAGAACTCCCGAATCGATAGTGGCCACCGCGGGTGATATTGTTGACACCGTCGATCATAGCCGGTTTGGCGATGAGAGAACAGATAATCATGAGCAGGACGAACGCGAGTAGAACAAGCACCGCTATACCGATCACCGGAACAGCGAATTCCTCGAAGAAGTGTTCAAGGTCTCGGTATTGGCCCCATTGATCGAAACCAAGATCAGATCGGTGCCTCTGGAACCACTTGTCTGTATCCAGATTGTACGATCCGCCACCGCCCCACAGAAACAGGCCAAACACCCAGAGCGATTTGTTCTGCCAGGCGATCTTGAACGAACGTTGTATCAGATTTCCGAAGTCAATCCCCATGGGACCCTCCTGTATCGACTTGCCCTGATCAATCTAGTCCTATCGGCCGGGCGTCGTCAATTTACAATTACGGCTTTTCTCGATCTCAGTTGCCATATTTCAAAAAGATCTTGGTCCCCGCACTTCAAAACCTTTACTTGTCGGAACCCGGTAATATTCAACCCGTGAGATGAGATTTCTATGTCCTCCCTGTCCCGGTACGGCCTTTTCCTTCTGCCGCTAATGCTGACGCTGACATTCCTCGCCTGCTCCGAGCAGGCCGATTCGACCGCCGACAACAAGACCGCGGTGGATTCAGCGGCTATCGCAGCGCCGATTGATAGCCTGGTGATCACCCTGGTCGGGGTCGACTCGGTCTCCGTCCTGAACCTTTTGCAGACCCATCATACCGTGGATATCCAGGAATCTTCGATGGGGGCCTTCGTTAAAGCGATCGATTCGGTCGAAAACGCCGGAGGCTACTTCTGGCTGTACTCGGTCAACGATAGCGCCGGAAAAGTC
>JAAERE010000128.1 GCA_024230675.1 bacterium
CCGGAGCACAGAATCCCAATGACTCCAGCTGCATGGCCACCAGCGGAGTGAATGTATCATCAAGTTGTGCCGAGCTGATATCCTTCGGCGTGATTCCAGCCACCCGGAAAAGTTCCGCGCCCATCCGCCGCATTTCGGGCAGTTGAGTGATAACTTCCTGATTGTAGCTGGAGAACAGCTGCCCCTCGATATCGGTTCCCTGCGCTACCGACATGATAAACGCCAGCGACTGCCGAAGGCTCTTTGCTTTTTCGGCAGTAGATACCACTATCGCCATCGCGCCGTCCACCTGAGGTGCACATTCCATCGCCCGAATGGGGTCAGCAATAAAACTGGATTTCATATAGTCTTCGATTGAAACCGGCCGATCATAGAAAATCGCTTCCGGGTTCCGGGCCGCGTATTCGCTGAATACCACCGGAATCCAGCCCAGTTGCTCGCTGGTGATCCCGAATTCATGTATATATCGACGCAGGGTCAGGGCGAAACAGCTCGGCTGGCCGATCAGCCCGAAAGGATCGTAGAAATCGTGCCGTATCATATCGAGATTATCTTCGCGAATATCCCGCGCCGCGCGATAGTCTGAGTACGATTTCTCCAACCCTGAGGCCCGGTGAGCAGCTTGATAGTATACCGCATAGTTCACCGCCCCCGAAGCCACCGCAGTGACGGCATTGATCATGGCACTGGTTCCCCAGTGAGACTCGCTGGCATAGGCCAGATTCTCGATCCCTACGCTCTTCTGAATGTAAGAATTATCCGGGGCATCATCGATGTTCTTCACCAGGCAGTCGATATCGGCAGGCTTCAGCCCCGCATCTTCTATTGCCGCAAGAACGCACTGGGAGGCGGTATCCCATTCGCTCATCCCTATGTCTGTGGAAAAATCGACAACCCCCACTCCAACAATCGCTGTCTTGTCTTTGATACTATCCATTGCTGCTCCCTCTACGTTTCCCGCCGTTTGAACCGATACAGCGTCATATCGTCTTCCACTTTTTCGAAGGTGATCTCGACCGGCATGCCGATATACACTTCACTAGCCTCAATATCCGATGTGTTCGCCGTAATCCGCGGGCCTTCCTCCAGTTCCACCAGTACCACAGCGTAGGGAATCTTGAAGGCTGGATAGGCCATCCGGTCCGTATCGAATGTGATGAATGAATAGACATGTCCTTTGCCTGTTGAAGGCGACCACTCAATAGAGTCCCGCGAGTGACAA
>JAAERE010000129.1 GCA_024230675.1 bacterium
ATGCAGGACGTTATCAACCCCACACTGCCGAACAGGTGCAGCGGCCGCATCATATACCTCGTCAGGAACAAGATCGTGAACAGATCCAGAAAACCGCGAAGGAATTTAGAGAAGCCGTACTTACTGGTGCCGTGCTGGCGCGGGAGATTGGCGACTTCGACTTCGGCAATCTTGTAGCCCTTTTTGCGGGCAATAAGCGGCTGGTAGCGGAACAGTTCGCCGTAGATTTCCTGCCCGATAACTTTGGCGACGTGATGGCGGTAGGCCTTGAACGGGCAGTTCATGTCGTGAATCTTGAGCTGGGTTAAACGCTGAGCGACGCGGTTGAAAATCCACGAAGGCAGCGATTTGCCGCCCACGGCATCGGCACCCTCGGTCTTCCATCCGACCACCAGGTCGGCGCCCTCTTCGATTGCTTCGAGAACCTTGGGAATGTCCGCCGGGTCGTCCTGGAGATCCCCGTCCATCGTGATGACTACATCGCCGACTGCGGCTTCGAACCCCGCGGCATAGCCGCCCGACTTGCCGTAATTAGTGGTGAAACTGATCGCCCGGGCCCGGCTGTCCTGCGCGTTGAGCTTTTTCAGCTCCTCGAAAGTACCGTCGGTAGAACCGTCGTCGACAAATATCACTTCGAAGCTTTTGCCCAGCTTCTCCAGAACTTCGACCAGCTGGGGATAAAGCAGCGGCACGTTGGATTCTTCGTTGAAGAGCGGGATTACCAGGGATACATCGAGAGCTTCGGCAGCGGCCATCATTTTTCTCTTTCACCAAAGTATTGCAGGTGAGCCAATTAACCGGAAAACAAAGATTTTGTCAAGCGGGGG
>JAAERE010000130.1 GCA_024230675.1 bacterium
ATACGATGGTAACTGGCAGGCCGTCTACACGCTGGGCGGCGTGCCCTTCAACTCGGTCTGGGTAAACACAGAGGACGACGTGTTTGTGGTCGGAGATCACGGCACAATAGTCCATTTCGATGGCACTGTCTGGTCCACGCAGATGAGCGGAACCGGCACCGATCTCCTGACCGTATGGGGGGATGACGCGGACGACGTTTTCGCGGCCGGTCGGGACGGTCTGGTGTTGCGCTACGACGGCACGGACTGGGAACCAGTGGAGACCGGAGTCCGTGTGGATATCCACGGCCTTGACGGCGTCTCCGAGCTCAACGTGTTTGCCGCCGGCACAAAGAACCACCTGCTGAGATTTCTTGACTAAACACACGCGCGGTTTGCGCTCGACTCGAGATTCCCTGAAAAAGAAGACGCCGCCGACAATATGTCGGCAGCGTCTGTGACCCTTCTTCCCGGCTACAGCCGGAAATAGTCAGCTACGCCGTTCAGCCAGCGTAGACAGAAACCTGTTTGCCGGTCTTTCCGACCCGCTCGTATTTGACTACCCCGTCGATTTTGGAAAACAGGGTACAGTCGGTGCCCATGCCGACGTTCTGGCCGGCCTTGATCGGCGTGCCGCACTGGCGGACGAGAATCGTCCCGGCCGTGATATTCTGGCCGCTGTATACTTTGGTTCCCCGTCGCTGAGAATTTGAATCCCGACCGTTCTTGGAAGAACCAACACCTTTCTTGTGAGCCATCTCAAACCTCTATCGTCGAATCGTTCTTTTTTTCGCGTCTTTCGGCCGGGCAGATTGCTCCGACCCTCGGTCGAGCCGAGTCGCCAAATATAGCAAATTGCTCCCTCAGCGCAAGCGGAAATATAACATTTTGAACGCCAACCTGTTCTGGGGTCGCTGCTGGAACGAAATCTCCGGCGGCGGCCGAACTTCCGATCATGGCCAGCATCTCATTCGCTACTTGAAATCGGCTCAACATCCTTGTTATTCCAGCACGGAATCTGGAGATTCTCTACCTGAGGCGACTCTAGCCGGTAGTACATTAGAGAATCCGGCTGCGGATAGTAGTTCATGACTAGATGGGCTCTCTGAAAACCTTCTGACGATCCTCCGGAGTACTGGAGGACGGCTCCCTCATAGAGTTCTCCAACTTTTCTCCCGTTCTGATAAGGGTGGCCCACCGCTTGCGGTGGGTTTCTGGGGCTCATAGCCGTCTATCTCCAAAGCCACATTCTCCAAACCGTGATACCAACCATGGCTCGACCATCGCCAGTCTGCCATACTCGTCACCAACCCTCGATTAACCGGGTTCTTATGGCAATACTCAATCTTCTCCACAACCGTCTCCGGAGTCCGGCAATTGTGATCGTAACAACGGGGCTGCCAGAATCTATATCCCCCCTGGGGATGTTGTTTTGCCAGTCTCATCAGGCGAAAGTCGGCTTCCTCCCTCCAGCGTGCCAGAATCTCGCGCGCGGACCTCGACTTGATCTCAGCCAGCACCCGTCCCACCTGTACTTCGTCCGGCGGATGAAGCACAAAATGTACATGCTCGGGCATGATAACATATCCCAGTGTACGGATTGAGTTCTGTTGGCACAAGCTGCTGAGGCAGTTCAACACGATGCGGATATCCCAGTTGTCAGTGAGCAGCAGATATCGGTGATAGCAGGAGAAGGTGATGAAACGCGCTGCGTTCAGATGATCGTAGTGGCGGAGTCGAGGCATATTGGCATCTTAGGCAACTTAGGGCTGTACCACCAATCACATTCTCATTAGAAACCCACCGCAAGCGGTGGGCCACCAGAACAGGGCCTGAAAGCGTGGGCTAGCCGGAAACTGCAAGCATTGGGCCACCCGGACCGGACAAAAAACGGCCCGACCGCTCTCACGGCCGGGCCGGCATATTCTAACCTATCGGTCCCATCAGCGCCCTAGCTGACCCTCTCCTGTTTCGTACCGGTCTGGTCGAACGAGAAAGTGAGTTTGTCGTTACCGGCGCCTACCACCAGCTCGCAATCGCCGGCGTGTTGACCTCTCAGGATCTCCTCGGCCAGGGGATCCTCCAGATAGCGCTGGAGCGACCGCTTGAGCGGGCGGGCGCCAAACGACGGGTCGTAGCCCTTGTCCGTGAGAAATTCCTTGGCGTCGTCGGTCAGTTTGAAACTGATGCCCTTCTCCGCCAATTGCTTGGCGAAGTCGACCACCAGAATATCGATAATCTCCTTGATGTGAGCGCGGTTGAGCTTGCCAAATATGATCGACTCATCGATACGATTGAGCAATTCCGGGTTGAACGTTTTTTTGAGTTCATCAAGAATCTTCGTCTTCATGCCGTCAAAAGAGCCGTCAACCTCAGCGGCGCCAAAACCGACCGTCTTGTCGTCGCGGATCTGCTTGGTGCCGATATTCGAGGTCATGATAATGACTGTATTTTTGAAATCGACTTTGCGGCCGAACGAATCGGTCAACTGACCGTCGTCAAAAAGCTGCAGCAGGATGTTGAAAACCTCCGGGTGCGCCTTTTCGATCTCGTCCAGGAGAACTACGGAATAGGGACGACGCCTGACCTTTTCGGTCAACTGGCCGCCTTCTTCGAACCCGACATAGCCCGGAGGGGCCCCGATCAGGCGCGATACGGCGTGCTTTTCCATATATTCTGACATGTCGATACGGATCAGTGAGTCGGTGTCATCAAAGAGAAATTTCGAAAGCTGGCGGGCCAACTCCGTTTTTCCGACTCCGGTTGGGCCGAGGAAGATAAAAGTGCCGATCGGCCGGCGCGGATCGCCCAGGCCGGCCCGAGCCCGGCGGATGGCCTTGGCCAAAACGTTGATAGCTTCGCTCTGTCCAACGATAACCTTCTGGAGGTCCTCTTCCATCCGTAGCAGCCGTCGCGATTCTTTCTCTTCGAGTCGGAACAACGGGATGCCCGTGATCTTGGCCAGCACCGTGGCAACGTCGTCGGCCGAGAGCGTGATCTTCTCTTTGTCGCGCTGTTCTTCCCAGTCGGCCTGTAAGGTCGCGAGTTTTTCCTTTTCGGCCTTGATTTCATCGCGAAGCTGCGCGGCGGTCTCAAAGGCCTGGTTTTTTACGGCGTCCTCTTTTTTGGTCTGCAGTTCAGCAAGTTTGGCCTCGATCTCACTGAACTCGTCCGGCCGGGTATAAGTTGACAGATGAGCCCGCGAGCCGGCTTCATCAATCAGGTCGATTGCCTTGTCCGGCTGGTACTTTCCAGAGATATACCGGTTCGACAGCCGCACCGCGGCTTCGATAGCACCGTCGGATATATGCAGCTTGTGATGCTCTTCGTACTTGGTCCGAAGACCCGCCAGGATAGCGATCGTATCGACCTCTGAAGGCGGTTCGACCGAGACGGTCTGGAACCGACGTTCCAGGGCGCCATCCTTTTCAATATACTTGCGATATTCGTTCAGGGTAGTAGCGCCGATGCATCTGAGTTCGCCGCGCGAAAGGGCCGGCTTGAAGATATTGGAAGCATCCAGCGAGCCTTCGGCGCCGCCGGCACCCACGATCGTATGTAGCTCGTCGATGAAAATTATTACGTCGGTGGCGGAAGTGATTTCGTTCATGACCGCTTTGAGACGCTCCTCAAATTGACCGCGATATTTCGTTCCCGCGACCAGTGAAGCCATGTCCAGCGTAACCACGCGCTTATTTTCCAACGTCTGAGGAACGCTGCCTTCGACCACTCGCTGTGCGAGCCCCTCGGCTATAGCCGTTTTCCCCACGCCCGGTTCACCGATAAGTACGGGGTTGTTCTTTTTGCGGCGAGATAGGATCTGGCAGACGCGCTCGATCTCATCCTCACGACCGATAATCGGATCGAGTTTATCGCGCCGGGCCAATTCGGTCAGATCGCGGCCGAAATGATCAAGGGCCGGGGTCTTTGATTTCTTGCGTTTTTTCTTGAAGGACGAAGGCCGGCCGTTCTGGACGTTCTTCAGTTCCTCGTAAGCTTCTTTGTAGTCGATCTCATAGGTCGACAGTACCTGAGCTGCCACGCCTTCTTCGTCCTTGAGCAGCGCCAGCAGGATATGCTCGGTATCAATGTCCTTCGATTTGAGAGCACGAGCTTCCTGACCGGAGACCTCGAGCGTCTTTTTCGCCCGGGCTGTTAACGGCAACTGCCCCATAGTCATGGTGCCGCCGGAAGGCTGCACGACTTCCTCGATCGAAGTTTTGAGGTCCTCGAGTTCCAGGCCCAGATTGGTTATAATCTCAACCGCCTGGCCCTCGCCGAGCTTGATCAGGCCCAGCAGGAGATGCTCGGTGCCGATATAGTCATGCCTCAGGCGCGAGGCTTCGTCGCGTGCATATTCGATAGCTTTTCGAGCCGCCTCGCTAAACATCTCATTCATCGTGAACCATCCCTTTCGTTAGTTGCCGATATGCCTGTCGTACACGGTTCCATATGCCAGACACAAAACGTTTTCTTACGGTCCGGTGTTCCGCAGCTTTTCACGTACCATCTGGGCGCGAACGAAATCCCGCTTGTTGGGGTCCATCTCGGCGCCGTAGAATTTCTGCAGGTGCGCCGGCTGCGAGAGAAGCAGTATCTCGTTGATAAGAGCCACGTCAAGAAAGTCTATGATGTTCATGGAGTGGCCCAGCCGCACCGCGGAGAGCAAATTCATCACTTCTTCGGAAGTTAATACTCGGGAGTGTTTGAGAATTCCGAAAGCCCGCCAAATTTTATCTTCAATCATATCCGCGGCTTCGTCCATCAGACGCTGCCTCGCCTTAGCTTCTTCCTCGATGATCTCTTTAGTCACGTGCGTGATCTGGTTGAGAATATCGGACTCAGAGATGCCCAGGGTGTTCTGATTGGAAACCTGGAAGAGATTCCCGAGAACGTCGGAACCTTCGCCGTAGAAGCCCCGGACGATCAGACCGGCACGCGTTATACGCGAGATCAACTTTTCAATATCGCGAGTCAGGACCAGGCCCGGAAGGTGAATCAGGACTGAGGCCCGCATACCCGTACCGGCGTTGGTCGGGCAGGCAGTCAGGTATCCGAAATCCTTGTCGTAGTCGTACTCGAGGTATTTCCCGACTTCGGTCTCGTATTGCTGAGCCAGGTCAAAAGACCCGGTGGCATCCAGCCCCGAGGAGAGGGCCTGAATACGAAGGTGATCTTCCTCGTTGACCATGATCGACAGCCGTTCTGCCGGCCCGATAAGCACGGTCTTGGACATCTCACCGTTGAGAAAGGCCGGCGAGATCAAATGACGTTCCACGAGGAAGTCGCGATCCAGATCGGCGATATCCGTAGCCTTGAAATACTTACCCTTCCCGAGCAGTTCCGAGCGGGCAATAACGGAATCAAAGTAATCGACAATCCGATTGCGCGTATCGGCGTCGGCGGTGGTTGGATAATTGCAGCCGGCCACATTGCGAGCGAGTCTGATCCGGGTCGAAAGCACCACGGTCGATTCCGAGCCGCCTCCGGAAAGCCAGGCAGCCGGGTTCTTGGACATGTCCTCAAACATCGTATTCAACTTTCTTAGCCTTTCGATGAATTCTCGAGTGTCAGATCTTCCTTAACCGCTTTAAGCTTGTCGCGAAGTTCCGCGGCGCGCTCGAAGTCTTCGGCCTCAATAGCGTCCTTGAGTTCTTTCTCGAGCCGTTCCTCTTCTTTGACGGGCAGCGGGGCATCGTCGCCTACCACGATCGGGAATTCAGGATTGCGCCCTCTATGAAGGCTGGCGCCGTGGATCTTCCGCATTATCGATTCCAGCCGGGGCCGGAAAGCTGAGTAGCACTCGCCGCAGCCGAACCGGCCCTGGCGTGTAAACTGCTCGAACGTCTGACCACAGGAAGAGCAGGTGATTTCATCCACGGTGCCCTTGCTGCCGTCGACCTTGACCTCGTCGGCGAGGCCGGATAGGATCTCCGCCAGCGGGAAGGGGACGTTGTCGAGCGGGGAATGAAAACCCCGCGCGGCGGCGCATTCCTTGCACAGTGACAGGGACAGTTTTTCGTTGTTGACGATCTGCGTCAGATGAACCTGAGCTTCACGCTTTTTGCAATCCTGACATAACATAATTACATCACCTGCCTAGTTTTCCGCCAGCCGTCCGCCTGCCATGACAAATTCCTGCCGGCAGGTATCCGCCAGTTCGCGGTTGTGGGTAGCTATCAAAAAGCTGGTCGAATTTTCGGAGTTGAGTCGGATCAGGAGATCGTGCAATTTACGGCCGGTACCTGTGTCCAGGTTGCCCGATGGTTCATCGGCCAGTACGATATCCGGATCGTTTGCCAACGCCCGTGCCACAGCCACCCGCTGTTGTTCCCCCCCCGACAGCTCGTGCGGTCGGTGAGTCTTTCTATCTATTAAACCTACACTCTCCAGGAGTAGTTCCCCTCGCTCAACGGCCTCCCGATGCGGTTTGTCGGCGAGAAACATGGGAATCATCACGTTTTCGAGAGCGGTGAAGTCCGACAGCAGGTAGTGAAACTGAAACACGAATCCTACTCTCTGGTTGCGGAATCGAGCCAGGTCGGTTTCACTCATAGTGCCAAGCAAATGCCGCCCGATACTGATATCGCCGGTATTGGGACGATCCAATCCTCCCAGAAGGTGAAGCAAAGTGGATTTGCCCACGCCCGAGGCGCCCGTAACCACCGCCATCTGACCCTTTTTCACTTCCAGCGTGACTCCTCTGAGGACTGGAAGAGTCCCCTCCGTGGTTTGAAATTCCCGATGCAGATCGGTCGCCGAAAGAATATTATCAGCCGTGTCCATGCTCATTTATTGCCTAAATCCTATTTATTCCGCTGTACAGTACTATTTTCGCCATATTCGACCAAAGTTTTAGCCAAAACCCGCAATTTCAGGAGGTTATTGCCTCAACACATGTATCACCGACAATTTCGCCGCCTGGGCCGCCGGATACAAGGCCGCCAGGAAGCAAACGATAAACGTAACACCGCCGGCGAAAAGAAAATCGAGGGGTTGGGCCTCTATGGGGAGGTAGGATATGAAATATATATCCGGCGGCAGGGAGACAATCTCCCACTGATTCTGCGCGAATCCTGCCCCCAAAGCCAGCGCCCACCCGGCCAAAACGCCGATGATGCCTATCATCATCCCTTTATACACGAATATCGTGAGAATCGACCA
This sequence comes from bacterium, assembly GCA_024230675.1. Classification (GTDB taxonomy): domain Bacteria; phylum Zixibacteria; class MSB-5A5; order GN15; family FEB-12; genus JAAERE01. The sequence goes on from JAAERE010000130.1 coordinate 7,144, forward strand.
CGGGGTCGAGCCGATCGTCTTGAGAATGCCGATCTCGGGGCGTTTCTCCATAGTTGTCATGACCAAAGTTGACACGATCGAAAAGGCCGCCACGATAACAATCAGACTAAACCCGAGAAACAGGACTTTTTTCTCTATGGCAATCCATGAGAACAGATTACGGTGCAAGACATTCCACGGGACGACATCGTAGCGATATTCGAGCACCGAGTCGATAACCGGAGAAATCGTTTCGGCCAGATAGATGTCGTCGAGCTTCAGATGCACCGCTGTGGCGGCATCGCCGGTGCGGAAGAGATCCTGGGCGTCCGTTATATCGATATACGCCAGTTGACCGTCGAATTCGTACATTCCCGATTCGAAAACCCCGGAGACATGAAATTGCGCGATTCGCGGCCGGATGCTTCTTCGCAGTTCCTCGCCCCGCATCGAATACAGGACCACCGGATCACCTATGAACACGCCGAGTCTGGAGGCCAGGCCGCTGCCCAGCAGAATGCC
>JAAERE010000131.1 GCA_024230675.1 bacterium
TCGTACTGCATCAGGAGCTCCACCATCCGCGCGCGATCGAACAGATCGACGTTGTAGACCAGGTGAATATCGATCCCGCCTTCGCTTTCACTCAAGTAGATCGTGAAATCAAATTTCGATTCGACGTCCGGCATGCCGAGCTGCTCGATCCGGAGCTCGGGCAGCTCAACAGCAGGCTCCGGCAGGTTGAGCATGTTGAAAAACACCTGAAAAACCGGCGAATGGGAAAGATTCCGATCCGGCTGAAGCTCTTCGAGGAGTTTTTCGAAAGGCACCTCCTGGTGCGCGGTCGCCTGAAGCACCCCCTCGCGCACCCGCGCCAGGTGTTCGCGGAACCGGAGCTCCGGCTCGACGCGGGTGCGCAACGCCAAGGTATTCAAGAAAAAACCGATCAATCCCTCGACCTCGCGGCGCTGGCGGCCGGCGATCGGCGAGCCGACGATGATGTCCTCCTGGCCGCTGAGGCGTTGCAGCAGCACCTGGAAGCCGGCAAGCAGCGTCATGAAAAGCGACGCCCCGTGCTCCTGCGAAAGCTCTCGCAGCCTTTCCACCAGCGCCGCCGGCAGCCGCCCGTCGACCTCCGCGCCGCGGTGGCTCTGGAAGGCCGGACGCCGGCGATCGGTGGGCAGCTCCAGCAGCGGCAGCGTGCCGCCCAGCTGCTGGCGCCAGTAGTCGAGCTGGCGATCCAGCAATTCACCCCGCAGCCGCTGCCGTTGCCACAGGGCGTAGTCGGGATACTGGATCGGGAGCTCCGCGAGCGGCGAGGGCTCCCCGCGGGAGAACGCCGCGAGCAACTTCGTGAGCTCGTCCACCAGGACCCCGATCGACCAACCGTCGGAGATGATGTGGTGCATGTTCTGGGCCAGCACGTGCTCCTCGGCCCCCAGCCGCAGGAGCAACGCCCGGTAGAGCGGACCGCGCTCGAGATCGAACGGCGTCGCCACGGCGGCGGCGAGCCGCTGTTCGAGCTCGCGCTCCCGCGCCGCACCGGGGAGATGGGAGAGATCGACCCGCGGCAACGGGAACCGGGCCGGCGGCGCCACGACCTGGACCGGGCCGCCGCGATCGGCGAAGGCGCCGCGATCGGCGAAGGCGGTACGCAGCGACTCATGGCGACGTACCAGCTCGTCGAGGGCGGCCTCGAGAGCCGGCACTCGGAGCGTCCCGCGCAAGCGGACGGCGAAGGGCAGGTTGTAGGCGGTCGAGCCCGGCTCCAGCCGGTCGAGGACCCACAGCCGCTCCTGGCTGAA
>JAAERE010000132.1 GCA_024230675.1 bacterium
AATCTGGACCCGGTTTCTCGATTTCTTCGAAAAAACCTGAAAATAAATCGATTTTGGCATTAATAATCCTAGGTTTCTGGAAAACGACCCGATATACTTAATACCTATTATCGTTTTTGAGTTCGACCTTTATCGTAGTCTTGTTCTAATCCACAAATCTCCGCTAAAGCTGAATCTCGAAATGATCGCGCAATTACGCGCTGAATATCATTTGTCTTGAAGTGCCTGAAGTCTTCGGACGACGGTTCTCTTCGGGATAAGCAAAGATGGAGAGTAGAATGAAAATCTACGTAGGAAACATGTCGTTTGACACGACCGAAGATCAGCTTCGCCAGGCTTTCGAAGGATTTGGCGAAGTCAACACCGTGAACGTTATCACGGACAAGTACACCGGTGAGTCCAGAGGCTTTGCGTTTCTGGAGATGGGCGCCAAGAGCGAAGCTATCGAAGCTATCAGCGGCCTCAACGGTCAGGATCTTAACGGACGCACCTTGAAGGTCAACGAAGCCAAACCGCGCCCCGAGGGCGGCAATCGCGGCGGTGGCAATCGCGGCGGCGGCTATCGCTAGTCGATAGGACGACAAGCTGACAAAAGCCCGCGCCAACAACGGCGCGGGCTTTTCTTCTGTAGTATAACGGCTTAAGGCCGTTCACTCATGCCTCCGAGTCTCGGAAGTCACACCCGGCCCCGGAACCTCGGCCCCCGCCGTTTGTTCCTTTTAGTACGAAACGCAAGTAGAGAACCTCCTGCTTCGCCCACACCAGGCTGGAGGTATCCCTGTTTAGACTTATGAAGGAGCAAAAGATTTTGAGTCACACGTGGGCGGCGGACGTCCCCCTGTGCCCCAGGGTCGGCCTCAAACGCCGCTCCCGTAAGGCAGGATCCCTGCGATCCTGCCGGAGCGTCCACCTTCGACAGACACGGCCTGGCTCAGGCTCAGGGTGACTTGTGCTGCTGTTTCATATTGTCGCACTAACCTTTTCTGTCTCCCCGGC
>JAAERE010000133.1 GCA_024230675.1 bacterium
CCGGGAGAGCACCCAGATGAATCAGATCGCGGCTGAATTCACTGTCGAATACCGAGCCCGACGAAATACCCTGTAGCATATTGCCGGAGTCATCGTACACGAGACCTTCGCCTCCGAGATCAATGCGAACTGCCAGTTCATGGCCGAAGTAGGATTCGGGAATCTCCACCCGACAATCAAACCAGGCTACTTCCCAGCGTTGGCCCCATTCGTTCCCTTGTTCTATCGGGCTGTACTTGAGATCGGTACGGCTCTCAAAAGAAACCTCGCCGTCGGATTTTGCGTACCGGAGGTCAAGCGAGATCGGGTCGCTCAGTATTGTCTTCGATAGACGCTCATTGAACCGGGCCGTGCGTTCGATCTGTATCTTTTCCTCGGTCTTATTCATTGCTTCGTTCCGTTGCGTCGTGTGAATCGTTTTCGACTCGTACAAAGCCGTCGTCGCTGTCGTCCCGTTTCATCTCTGCAAGTCTGGAAAACATGGCTCTCAAATCTCTTATCCCGCCACCGGCAAACCAGAATATAGTAACCGTGGCCAGGGCTACGTGGATGAAGACGTATATCTGCCAGAACTTCATCCAGGCGTCGTCGCTGACTTCGTTGTTCAGGTTGTAGACGGTGCCTATTATGAATACGGCTGTCCAGCCGAAAGTCCAGATGTAGTTTACAATGTAGATGAACTTGTCGAAAGGCGTGAACTCCTTACCCATACCCAGCATTTTCCAGCCCTTTTTGGGCTCAGCGGTTACCACGCGGCCTTCGTCATCACGGGCGTAGGCTCCTCGGTGCAGCAGCCTGTCCATATCGGCGCTTTTTCGTTTGCCCATCAAGGACACGGTTGCGTAGATCAGAGCGCCCCCGAACATGCTGATAGCCCAGAACATCTGGCCGTTGATGGGGAAGTTATCGACGACCTGATGAATGATGATCCCCGCGACGGAGATTCCTGAGCCGAGGATCATGGCCGCCCAGGCGGCGGGAGTGGAACCTCTTTTCCAGTACAGGCCGCCTACCAGAACGGCTCCCGAGCCTCCTACGAAGATAGCCCCGGTAATGGCGAAGAACAGCATGATGTACTGGTTCTGCTTGAAGAGCAGGCTGAAGAAGAATATGAACGTCGCCACACCGACCATCGACCAGCGCAGGGCTCTAAGGTGCTGTCTCGGTGTGAAGGGTTTTTTGCGGAATGGCATTACCACATCTTGTATGAAGACCGATCCCCAGGAGTGCAGGTACGAATCGTGGGTGCTGATGAAAGCCGCGAGCATCACGGCTACAAAAGCGCCGATCAGACCTTTCGGCAGAATGTGAGATAGCACCATCGGGACCTTGAGCTGGTTTTGGATAGCCTCCGTCTCGGCTGTTGAGATCGTGGTTTCGACGGCGCCGGCAATCGACTGGAAATCGACATGGTTCAGTACGGTGTAGGCGACAATGGGAATAAACATGAACAACAGCGTTTGGGGCAAACCTCGCCAACCGGCCAGCACGCTGGCCATTTTAGCTTCGTGGGCGCTTCTGGCCGAGGCGTTATAGGCTTGGGTGCCCTGCCAGGACATCGTGTTGTATAGAACGCCAAACACGCCGATAAGAAAGTACCAAAAATTGAAATCCTCAACCTGGCTCGTCTTGAAGGGGTTGATGAGCGAAGCATCCTGCGGCGCTGCCGAAAGCGCTTCCTGAATAACGCCCCAGTCAAACGTGAAGAAAACGTACAGGATGATGGCTACAAAAACGACATTTACAAACATCCCCTGGAAAAAATCCGCGATGATAACCGCGATCTGTCCGCCGGCCGTTACAAAGTAGATTGACAAACCCAGCAGAAGAAGCATGGCCAGCACGAAAGTGGATACCTCGATTCCGGCGATAGCGACTGTGTCCGGCAGGCCGCAGAAGTAAATGAAAAAGCGAGCCCCGACCGCGGGGAAAATGCCGAAATTGATCAGGCCCGAAATGAAGCAAAGAAGGCCCGCGAAAATCCGGAACTTCCGACTGTAGCGTACCTCAAAAAACTGCGCGAGCGTGAGGCAGCGCGTTTGCCGGAATCGATAGATCACCCAGCCCGACACGGTTATGAAAAGCAGAACCAGCGCCATGGTCATGCCCCACCAGGCCATCGAAAAGCCCGCAATGAGGTTCATTTCCATGTGGGCCACAATTGTGATGGCGCCCAGTCCGGCCACGCCGCTGGCTACGCTGAGAACATAGCGCCCGGCCGAGCGACCCGCTACGAGAAAGTCGGCGACGCTTTTCATCTGCCGGCGGCTCACAACTACCGAGGCTATCATGAGGCCAAGCACCACAAAGACGATGCTCCAGTCCAGAGGTGTCAAATTCACTTGCCTAGTTCTCCTCGGTTTTGTGTTCGACCGAAGTCAGACGGCCATCGGTGCCGATGGAAAGCAATCTACTGTTGTCGGTACTGGTAATAGTAGCAGTAAAAGTCCGGTCGGTGGCGTTAAGACGCGGAGGCCAGGAATATCCTTCTGGCGGCTGCACTGACAGGGCCAACTCTTCCTTGGAGTCTGTGAATCGTCCGTTTTGAGCTTCAAACTCCCGTTCTGCGTAGTACACCTGCCTCAGGGCCCATCTGGCGCTCAGATCGGTCGGCGGCTCGAACGATCTTTCGATTGTTCCGATCTTCGAAGTCGAAAACTGCACCAGGCCCCACATTTCAGGATAGTGCATGGCAATCAACCCCTGCGGTGACCAGACCCAGTTGTTCTCGGGCAGCGATTTCTCGCCGGATGAATCCATTCGCTTGACGTAACCTCCGTCAACGGTATCCAGATGCCATTGCACTCGGGAGAAATTAACCCACCAAGTATCACCGTCGTGCGGGGGAGAGGGGCGGTGCGCGCACTCCGCAAGGACCTTCCACGGGATAGCTATTTCCACGCTCCAGCTGGAATCGCGGTCGCCCGGATCGTTCAACGTACCAGAAACGGATATTCCGGTCTTCAAACCCTGAATATCCCAAGCGTTCACCGCCGGGGCACCGTCGCGATACGGCCTGACCAGCAACAAGTCCCACTCGGTGCCGAGGGCGTTGATCTCCAGTTCGTAATACTCGTGGCTGTCGCCGTCGGGGTCGATGAACACTTCGAA
>JAAERE010000134.1 GCA_024230675.1 bacterium
TCCCCAGAGAATTTCGTTGGTGTGCGGCCAGATGGCCAGGGATATCGTCAGCGCCACCAGCGGCGTGGAAATCGAGAACATATGCACGTGTCGGTCCAGAGCGGTCGGCGTCAGAGCATTGTCGGTCCTTTGACCAAGCCCAAGGAAAGTCTTTGGCCAGCGGACGGGATTGATTGCCGTAACTACCTCGCGCATCACGGGGATTGCCCAGAAAGCCAGCCAGGCAAAAGCTGTCCCCCACTGCAACGCCCAGTGTTCGACCCTGATTTCGCTCCCGGTTGGCAGGCCAAAGTCCAGGCCAATCAGAAAAACGATCCAGCCCCCAGCCACGGACAGCCAGAGGACTACGCGCCAGCCCTTAAAGAAATAGATGCCGATTGTCCCGGCCAGGATCAGGCAGGTGTAGGTGACGAGGCCGGGGAGGTTCCCCTCGCCGGTGTACAACAGGAACGGCGTCCCGAGACCGCCCAGCACGCCCAGGATAGAGAGGATGGCATCGTCCTGTTTCAACGACAGGAAAAACGAGAGTATGGTCACGCCGACCATAAACGCCAGCGCGGTCGGGTGCGACACCAATTCGAGAATCTGGAACGCTGCAAAGCCGGTGATGTAAAACGTAGCGATCCCGCCGCCCAACATCACGAGAGAGAAGTGTCTCTTTTTGTCGAACACCCGCAGGCCGATGACTATCAGGGCGATGCCAAGCGCAAGACCAAACGCTACTCGCACGGGCGGGGTCAGCCAGCCCTGGTCAATCGAATACTTGAACAGAAACACCACCGCAAACAACATCAGCCCGATGCCAACCTTGTTCAGCCAGTACTCGAATTGTCGCATATGCTCCGGGAGTTCAAACGCGGGCTTAGGAGGGATAGGTGGAATCCTCACCGGGCGTTGAGCCGGTGTCGGGGCTTGAGGTTCCTTTGGTTCCGAAGGGCCGACAGCCTCAGGCCGTGTGGGCGGCGGCGGAGGTGGAGCCGCCGCTCTGATCTCAGCGGGTTCTTCGGGTGCGGCCGTTCTCTTCGAAGGCGGTATTGCCAGAATGCGATCCATCGACCGCTGAAGGTCCTCGACCGCTTTCTCCAGCCGTTCGACCCGTTTGTTTACTGACTCATTGTGATCTTCTGCCATGATATCACCCTTGTCCCCGGCAGCTAAAGCTTATCCCCAACTACTGCCCAAGGACGGTGATTTATTATCCCGGAAGCAAGTTCAAAATCGGAGTGGCCTGGCTGTCGCGGAAA
>JAAERE010000135.1 GCA_024230675.1 bacterium
ATCTTCAACGTGGCCCGTCGTGACGGTCTGGTAGGACTCGAGAACCATGTGGAACACCCGGAAGAGAGCGACATACTCGGCCGGTACCCCAAGTTTCAGAAGAATCACCACGCCGTAGCCTTTTTCGCAGACACCATGCGCGTTATTATCTCGGGATCGGTGCAGCCACACGATCTCGAAGATCTCATGGATGCTGACCTGGAAGTCACTCACGAGGATGAGATGCGACCGGCAACGGCTCTAAACACCGTGGCCGACGCGCTCCCCGGACTTGGGATCGTGGCGGCGGTTCTCGGCGTGGTCCTGACTATGTCACATTTGAACGAGGGACCCGAGGCGATCGGCGCCAACGTGGCGGCCGCGCTCGTAGGAACCTTCCTGGGCGTTCTCGCCTGTTACGGATTCGTGGGACCGCTGGCGACCAGTCTGAAGGGCAGGATCGATGAAAACAGCCAGTATATGGGGTGCATGAAGCACGCCCTGCTGTCGTTCCATAAGGGAGTGGCCGGTGTTATCGCGGTCGAATTCGCCCGCCGGACTCTGTACGCCGAGGTGAGACCCGGCTTCCTCGAACTCGAAACGGCCTGCAACGAATCCAAAAGGAAATAGCCTTGAGCGAAGAGAACAACGAACAGCCAATTATTGTCAAAAGGATCAAGAAAGGGCACGGTGGGCATCATGGAGGCGCCTGGAAGGTGGCCTTTGCAGATTTCATGACCGCTATGATGGCCTTTTTTCTGGTAATGTGGCTGGTCGGGCAGTCTGATGACGTCAAGGATGCGGTCTCGGGATACTTCAAGGACCCAGGCAAATTCAGCATGCAGGGCAAGTCCGGTGTGCTCAAGGGCTCAGACCGAGCGGTAGTAAACAAGAATGTAAGCAGCAGCATGGTGACTCCGCCGAAGGAAAAGGAAAACGCCGGCAGCACTGAAGAAAAAGAGCAGATGGCGCTAGTGGCCCGGAACATCATGGAAGAACTGGAAAAGCAGGAGGCTTTTCAACGGCTGAGGAAAAACGTTCAGATGCAGATGACGTCCGAGGGGCTCCGGATCATACTCAACGAGTCCGAGAATTCACCGGCCTTTTTTGAGAAGGGCTCTGCCAAACTGCTCCAGAAAAGCGCTATCATACTGGTCACCATCGCGAGAGAACTGGGGAACCTGTCCAATAACCTTGTGGTCGAAGGTCATACCGACAATACCTCGATCGGGCGCGGCGGCTATACCAACTGGGAACTGTCGGCCGACCGAGCCAACTCCGCCCGCCAGTTGATGGAAGTGTCCGGCCTCTACGAAGGTCAGGTGCGGGAAGTTCGGGGTTTCGCCAATAAATTCCCGATGATCCTGGGAAGCCCCAGCGATCCCCGCAATCGTCGGGTTACGCTGGTGGTGCTTTACCAGGAACGGGAGCGTTTCTACGACCAGATCGAGGTTGGCGAAGACCTGATGAACGAAATAAACTAGCGCTCGAAAGTCCTTGGATCGAGAACGTCACTTAATTGGCGTTTTATTTGGCAAATCGTTCCCAATCCCATATATTTCGGCCCGATAAATCGAAAGACACCCCCCGGTAATATAAATACCGGGGCTTTTTGCGTTTTCAATATTCCGGAGGTTCCGCCCCATGAGCGTCGAGACAACTTCTTTGACCGGGCGCCTGGAGACAGTAGCCGATCTCATGCGACAACACCAGCCGTTTCTCGATTTGAGCAACGCCCTGAATAGCCCCGCCGAAAAACCCGTGACCGTTACAGGACTGGCCGGTTCGTCTGAGAGTCTGGTGATCAGGGGGCTGGCCGAAGAACTCCGGCGGCCGATTCTGGTGGTTACGCAGCTTCCGGACGAGGCCAACGACCTCTACGATGATCTCCGCTTCCTCATGGGGCGGGATCGTGTGGGCCACTACCCTTCACGTCAGATTCTCCCCTACGACTTTCGCGCTCCGGTGGGAGAGATCCTGGGAAAACGCATATCCACGCTGGCCGGTATGCTGGCCGGAACGACGGAAGTCGTAGTCTGTCCCGTCCGGGCCCTGCTGGAGCCGACTATCCCCGTCGACCAGCTAGAAGCCAGCCGAATTGAATTAGTGCGGGGGGAAGAGACAGATCTGGACGACCTGGTGCGACGCCTGGTGAGGCTGGGGTTTCGCCGCGTGCCGCTGGTTGAGGAAGTCGGTGACTTTGCCCACCGGGGCGGTTTGATAGATTTCTTCACGCCGGGGTCCGAGGCCCCCGTTCGGGTGGAGCTGTTCGGAAACGAGGTGGATACAATCCGACAGTTCGAAGTTTCCACACAGCGGACCGTGGGGCGCCTGAAGCGGGTCGGAGTTCTGCCCAAGCGGGAGGTCCCGATCACCCAGGAGACGCTGGAGAAATATCTTGAGCAGATGCCAGAGGAAGACGCCGACTACATTCGCACCCGGTATCTCAACGATCCCGAACTGCCCGGTTTGGAATGGCTCTCGATTCTGTTCGGGATGGAAACCGGGTCGTTGACCGACTATCTGGGCGATCAGCAAATCGTATACATGCAGGGGCAGGGAGCGCTTGAATCCGAAAGCGAGGCAATCTTTGAAGAAGCCGCCAACCTTCGCGAGCGCCTCAAAAACCGTCTGACCCGACTTCCGCTGCCCGAGGAATACTATCGTTCCTCTGAAGCTACTTTCGCCCGGCTTCGACAATGTCCGACCGTCGACAGAGTCCCGTTCCGGGGCGGGCGCAGCAACATTTTGTCTTTTGAATGCCAGCCGCATCCTTCGTTTGCTTCTCGTCTGGACCTTGTCGCAGAACAGGTGCGAGAGTACGAGACGATGGGGCTGACCTATTTCATCGCCGGCGATACCGCCGGTCAAGCCGACCGTCTCGCCGATCTCATTACCGAGAAGACCGATCTCACAACGCGCCCGGCCGTTGAGGTCGCCAATCTTCGCGGCGGTTTTGTTTGTCAGACCGCCGGCTGTGCGATCCTCACCGATCACGAAATATTTAGCCGCCGGCACCGCCGTGTTCGCAGGAAGAAGTTCAAAGAAGGCGTCGCGATTTCCGACTATACCAGTCTTACTCAGCATGACTTCGTGGTGCACACTGAGTTTGGCATCGCTCGCTATCTCGGATTGGAGACCCTGACGGTTGACAAGCGCAACCGCGATTGTCTGCTGCTTCAGTACGCCAACAACGACCGATTGTATGTGCCGATCGAAGAGTTCAACCGCGTCTCCAAGTACGCCGGCAAGGACAGCGATCCGCAATTGACACATCTCGGCGGCCCGGCGTGGGACAAGCTCAAAAAGAAGACCAAAAAAGCTATCGCCGATATGGCCGAGGATCTTCTCAAGCTCTACGCCGAACGGCAGTCGCAGACCGGATTTTCTTTCGGCGAGGATACGGTCTGGCTTAAACAACTGGAAGCTTCGTTCCCTTACGATGAAACTCCCGACCAGGACAAGGCTATCGGCGATGTCAAGTCCGATATGGCCGAAGAGAAACCGATGGATCGCCTCGTCTGCGGCGATGTCGGTTTTGGCAAGACAGAGGTAGCCGTCAGGGCGGCTTTCAAAGCGATTGACGGCGGCAAGCAGGTGGCGGTGCTGGTCCCCACGACAGTTCTGGCTCAACAGCATTTCACTACTTTCAAGGAACGGTTCGCCGAGTTCCCCGTCCGGGTCGAACTGCTGTCCCGTTTCCGCACACGCCTTCAGCAACTGCAGACGGTTAAGGATCTGGCGGAGGGTAAAGTCGATCTTGTCATTGGCACTCACCGGCTGTTCTCCAAAGATGTTGCTTTCCGTGATCTGGGCCTGCTGGTGGTCGACGAGGAACACCGATTCGGCGTCAAACACAAAGAGAACCTCCGAAAACTCAGGGCCACCGTCGACACTCTGGTCATGACCGCCACGCCTATCCCGCGCACCATGCAGATGTCCCTTATGGGTGTCCGCGACATGAGCTTGATTGCGACTTCGCCCAAAGACCGGCTCCCGATTATTACAGAGATTGTCGAATTTGACCCGGCTGTAATCGCCACGGCAATCCTTCGTGAGATCGACCGCGGTGGCCAGGTGTTTTTCGTGCACAACCGGGTACAGACAATAGAGGCCATGCACCGGTATCTCCAGAAAATACTGCCGCAGGCACAGATCGCCATCGCCCACGGGCAGATGCACGAGCGCTCGCTTGAGGGCGTCATGCTGGCGTTTATGACCGGAAGGTTCAACGTGTTGCTGTGTACCTCGATTATTGAGTCAGGTCTGGATATCCCCAACGCCAACACTATTATCATTAATAGGGCCGATCGTTTTGGCCTCGCGCAGCTCTACCAGATACGCGGTCGGGTGGGACGCTCCGCCAGACGCGCCTACGCCTATCTGCTGACGCCGCCGATTCGCCTTATGCGGGCCGACGCGGTCAAACGGCTGCGTGCGCTGGAAGCTCACTCTGACCTCGGGTCTGGATTCGCTCTGGCCATGCGCGATTTGGAGATTCGCGGCGCCGGGACAATTCTGGGAGCAAGGCAGTCGGGGTTTATCGAGGAACTCGGTTTTGATCTCTATCACAAGCTCTTGGAAGAGGCTGTCACCAAGCTGAAGGGGCAGGAAATTATCGAGCTGCCGGAGACGCGGCTGGAGAGCGATATCGAAACCCATCTCCCGGATACGTACGTCAACGACCCCCAGCACAAGGTGGATATCTACCGAAGGCTTGCCAACAGCCGGACGCTCGATGATGTGGAGAACATCAGGGAGGAAGTAGTCGACCGCTTTGGTAAACCGCCGCAATCAGCTACCGATTTGTTTGAGGCCACGGCGGTCAAAATCTCGGCTTCGTTGCTGGAGATTGAGAAAGTAACAGTTCGATCCGGTCAGGTGAGGATGTTCTTCTCCGAGGAACACAAGTTGACCCGGCACGAGGTGGAGTCTTTGCGCAAAGGTACCGACCTGCCGCTGGAATTCTCGCTAATCGGACATCCACGCATTGATCTGGACCTGGCGCAGATCAACCAGCACGAACGCCTGGCGTATCTGAGGGGGTTGTTGGGGAAGGTGTGATGTCGATGGTGTCGGCTAGTTATCCCACTTGAACAGTTCCGGCACCGTGCCGGAGTCGATGTCTATCCCCACGCCGAAGTTGTTGGCGCCGAAAGTTGAATCCGTTCGGGACGGTTGCAGCCACATCGTGTTGTCCTTTGCCAGAGGATGAGCTGTACGACTGTTATTTTCAAACGAATAGTAGAAATCCTCGCCGCCGATATCAATGAGCCCCCCAAACGATTTCGCATAGCTGTTGTAGGCGTATAGTTTCGAAGGCTTCTCATAATCTGCTCGCCATGTGGCCGCGCCAATGCCTACTGCATCCTTCGCGAACATGTACTCATCGTTGCCGCCAATGTCGAACAGGAAAGCGTTGGACCTGATCTGCGCCAGACCATAGGAGATCATCTTCGCGGTATACCGGTCGTCCCCACCCTTATTAATCAAAAGAGCGTTGGTGTAGTCCCAGCCAAACCCCAGACCTGCGCCAGCGGTTTCGTACAACTCGTGGAAATCATCACCGCCTTCGTCGATAAGAATTCCGTTGCAGTAGTGCGCCCCGGAGGCTTGTGTGAAGTAGCAGGACTTGTAGTGGTCATCACCGTTCTTGTCGACCACGATGCCTGTGCCGAACCAGTAGCCGACACCCAGCGTGAAATTGCCGGAGTAGTATTTGTCGTTACCTTTGATATCAATAATCGCGCCCAAACCGCCGGCCCAGGCGTGACCGTCGGAACCATCCCCGCGCCTTCCGAATCCAGCCCCCTGGGCGTTGTTGGCGTTGATCTTGTTTTCGCTGTGATAATCCCCGCGATTGAATACATCGGACAAAGGCTCGGCTGTGTACCTGTCATCTCCATCGAAAGACCCCAGCACACCAACTCCACCGCCAACACCTCCGTACCCCTGACCATCGCCATAGAGGTAGAACTCATCATCACCGGTGCCGTCGAGACATAACCCGATTCCAAAATACCCACACCCCTGCGCGGACTCCTCGGCTTTGTATTCATCATTGCCGGCACGATCCAGAAGTACGCCCACACCGAACAGCCCGGCGCCCTGGGCATAGATCGAGCCGTTGTAGGTGTCGTTGCCCTTCGAATCAATAACAACGCCCACCCCGAGCAGCCCCACCCCGGACGAGGGAGGGTAGGCGCTCGATTCGTATCCGTAGTAATCATCACCGCCCAGATCTATCAGAACTGATACCGGATTCAGCACCGACGTTGTTGCGCCCGGCGTTCCGTGCCAGATGGATTTTCGACCAAAATCAATTACACAGAGCGTGTTGGTGGCATCGTAGGACATCCAGTCCGGACGTTTAGCCCTTAGGGACGAGAAGAACAGATGCGGGACTTTGTCCCGGTCGTAGACGGGGGAGAAGATGACGATTTTCCCGTAAGGCGTGGGGATCTCAATTTCGAGATCGTCCGGTATGTCCTGAGCCAACGGCAACAGCGCCCGCTCAGCTTTCTCGGCAGCCGCAACCGTCTTCAACGCCGCGTAGTGCAGCGATGCCCAGTCGATGGTCGCCGCGATATCATCAAGCTCAGGATAGTACACCTGACCATCGCCCTGCGTCTGCGCCAAATCACGAATGGCAAAGGCCCTCAGCATATCTTCCCGATCACAATTCCTGAACGCCAGCGTTCGCCAACGGATCGCATCCGCCAGGTTCACGACAAACTCGGCTATAACCGTCTGCACCGTATCAGGCAGCGCTGCGATCTGCTCGCGCACAGCCTCGCCTGCACCGCCGACGCCGTATCGATTGCCAAACGTTCGATACTCGACCTCCTTACCCGCCAGCGCGTATATTTGCTCGATTGCCATTAGCAGCGGCTCGTCACTCCTGGGCGCAGCCTTCAGATTAGCCGAATAGCTCCTGAAACCCCCCAGCCGAACATCCACCCCCAGCCCATAGAGCATTTTGTACAGGCCGACGTCTGATGTGTCCGCAAATGCCGGGTTCAGATAAGCCTCAACAGTGTTGCCCATGACACTGGCAAAGTCGTACAGCTTCAGAGGTTCGGCGAGTAGATCATCGAACGAGGGCAATCTGTAGGGGACATCCAGCGGGAACCGGTTCCAGTACCCCTTCGGTTGATAGCCTAAATCGGACCTCTCAAATCCAACTTCGCCCAGAATCTTTCCGAGAATATCTTCTTCCGGCGATTGAGCCGCCGCCGCGCCCACCATCAAAGCCGTTGTCATCAATGACGTTAGGATAAGTCTGTACATTCGAAAGTCTCCCGCACTTTTCGCTTTACTGAGCCAACATAAGGTGCTATCCTCGGTCGCGACAGATTTTATTTCAATCCGACAAGGAGATCCGATGACCAGGATTCTTTTAGTGTTTTTCTGTGCAATGGTTCTGATGAGCTGTGGTGATAAGGCGGACACCGGCGACAGCCAGGTCGAAAACGCGCAGGCCAGCCTGATTCTCGAAGGGGAGAAGCACTTCGAGAACTTACGCCAGCTTACTTTCGGCGGACAGAACGCTGAGGCCTATTTTTCTTACGACGGCACTGAATTGATTTTCCAGTCCACCCGTGACTCTCTTGAGTGCGACGCCATCTATCGCATGAACGCCGACGGCTCCAACGTGCGCCAGCTCTCCAGCGGCCAAGGCGTTACGACCTGCTCTTTCATCGCCCCGGACGATAAGTCGATCGTCTACGCTTCGACTCACGAAGGTGGCGAAAACTGCCCGCCGAAGCCTGACATGTCTCGTGGATACACCTGGTCTCTGTACGACACATACGACATATATAAGGCCGATCCCGACGGTTCCAATCTTGTTCGCCTGACCGAGACGCCGGGTTACGACGCCGAAGCGGTTTTCTCTCCCAAAGGAGACAAGATCATTTTCACGTCCGTACGCGACGGTGATCTCGATCTGTACACGATGAATCCAGACGGTACCAACGTCGAACGGATTACCAATGAAATCGGCTATGACGGCGGTGCGTTTTTCTCGTACGACGGCGAGTGGATCTGCTGGAGAGCTTCGCGGCCCCACGGCGCGGACCTCGAGGACTACATGACGTTACTGGCGGACGGCCTGATCCGTCCCAGCAAGCTGGATATTTATGTCATGAATCTTGAGACCCGGGAAACGATTCAACTTACCGACAACGGCAAGGCCAATTTTGGACCGTATTTCCATCCCGATGGTACGCGCGTCATTTTCGCATCCAACATGCACGCCGAGCGAGGTCGCAATTTCGATCTGTTCGTGGTGGATATCGAGACCAAAGAAGTTGAGCAGATAACGCATTACGAAAGCTTTGATGGCTTTCCTATGTTCTCCCACGATGGCAAGATGCTGGTATTTGCTTCCAATCGTAACGGCAGCGTGCCACACGAGACCAACGTGTTCATCGCTGACTGGGTAGACTGATCCGGTCCTGCGAGCAAGCGGCAAAGACAAAACAGCCGGCCCGATAAGGCCGGCTGTTTTGTCTATGCTACAAAGCGGGGGAGGCTAGAAGCCGCCGCTGGCGGTCCTGAGGACGATCCCCTCCTCGCCGACCGACCAGCCCAGGTTGTCGTCGCGGAAGACCAAATCAAATAGCGTGCTTGCGGTGCTGGTAAGCTGAACCATCCAGGTGAGGCCGGCATCATTGGTCCGCAACACGAGGCCTTCGCTGCCTACCACCCAACCTGTGGAGTCGTTGACGAATTCGACGCTCCACAGCGGATTTATGACTCCCGCATCCTGGCCCCCCCAGGAGGCGCCACCGTTGGAAGTATGCAGGATAGTGCCGTTCGATCCCACCGCCCAGCCCAGGTTGGCGTCTACGAAATAGATGTCTCGAAGGTCGGTCGAGGTACCGGTGTTCTGGAGAGACCAGGCGAGGCCGCCGTTGTCTGTGTGCAGGACGGTTCCGTTCAAGCCGCTGACCCATCCGGTTTGAGCGTCTACGAAGGACGCTCCGTTGAGGCCGTGGCCGGTTGGTGTGGCCTGCAGGGACCAGTCGGCGCCGCCGTTGGTTGTTCTAATAATGACGCCGTCGGTACCGACTGCCCAGCCGGTGTCGGGGCCGACCGTGGCCAGCTTGCGCAGCGATTGCGAGGAGTCGACGGGAATGTCATCGCGGACGGTCCAGGCGATACCGCCATTGTCGGTCTCAAACAACCTTCCCTTGTCGGCCGCTACAAAGCCGTGGTCGGCATCGAAAAAACCGAGTCCACCTAACAGCGCGCCGGTAATGACCGGCGATAACGACCAGGTATCCCCCCCGTTGGTGGTCCGGTAGATGAATCCAAAATTCTGGCCGCTGCTCGCGAAGCCTGAAGTCCAGCCGATATTGTCGTCCTCGAAATGGAGACCTTTTAGAGTGACCTCGCCGCTGACGGTCTGTTCCGACCACGAACTAATCGCAATCCGGACGGGCACCGCCGTACGAGCCTGGGGCAGAGCGCTTGAAGTCAGAATTACGCTGTCCACCAGGACGCCGCTGGAAAGAGATGATATATCGGGATTCACGACAATAGTGGCCGGCGTGGTCCCCTGGGCGTTGTCGAAGGTTATCCACGGAGCCGTGGTCGTGGCGTCGAAAGATACACTGCCGCCGCCTACTTTGACCACTCGGAGCGAGTCCGAAGGCGGATTGGCGCCGCCGCCCAGGGCGTTGAAGTACAGCTTGTCCGGAGAGACTGCGAGCCAGTCATATACTTCCAGGCTAACTTCAATGTATCGAGGCGAGTTGGCTGCCTCCGGAGAGGCTACCGTTATCGTGTCCAGGTAGCTCCCAACCGGCAGCGTGTCCGAAACAACCGTTACAAAAATGGTATCCGTGCCGATGGGATCAAGACTAATCCACGCCGCCGTGTAGGTAGCTTCGAAGGTCAGACTGCCTTCACCGGAATTGGTGACGAACACTTTCTGTCTGACGGGCTCGGGATTGCGAGAGACAAAAGCCGCAAAAAGGAGACTGTCCGAGGTTAGCGACAACACGGCCCGGCTGGTTTCCAGCGGCTTGCTGTCCGAACAGCCCATAACCACGGCCATCAACGCCGCCATGACTATCAATGCAAACGTAGTCCTCCATGACTTCCACATCATTCTATTCTTCCTCCCGGGTGCTGCACTGAATTAACATTCTTACTGTAATAACGAACGTGAAGCGGGATTGTTCGATGTGATTAGAACCGGAATAACCGACTCAGAGTTCCATTTACCTATGTCGCCCGGGCCTAAACGCAACTCCCTAAGCTCTCTCCTCAAATGGAAACAGGAGTCCGTCGGCTCGGCAGAGCCGCCGCGGTCGGTATGCAAAAGGCGCAATTGTTTGCCTATCTGCGCCGCGCCTGCGGTACAGGATGAATTCCCGTGCACAATCGATTAGTCCCTGCTATACAACAATATAGGCTGATCGGCCCCATCCCCGATCAGGCCCTCTGGAGGTGGCACAGCGTATGCTTTAGGAACGGGTACAACGACGACGCACGAAGGAGCGCATTATGTTAGACGGCAGATTTCATCGAGGCTTTTCAGCGGAACGACTGGCCAATTGCCAGGAACCGAAAGTGCGCAAGGACGAACATGGATATTATATAATGTCCCTGTCCGAAAACACGAAAGTGTACTTCGAAGACTTCTACACTTTTCTGGAGACCTGCTATACCCGGGCTTCGGCCTCCCGTCGGATTCTGGACCAGAAGATTGCCGCCACGACCACCGACAAGGTTGAGACGCTCGCCTTTTATCGCGCCAGCGGCGTAATCGTAGATTTGCTAATGCGCACCATCAGAAGATTCTATACCGACGGCTCCAACCTCGGCGTAATTATGACTCCCTGGTGTTTCGGAACGGTCGTGCTTGAAAAGGTGGAAGTCTACCGCGATCGTCTTGCCAAGGGCGAGGTCCAGGACGTCAACGTAGTGGAATTTCCGTACGATGTCGTCCAGTACGTCGATGAAGTCTACAAGGCCGCCCTGCTGGAGATGTTCGATTTTCCGGAACAGGCTTTCCAGATGCGCTGGCAGTATTCGGAGATACTGAAGCGGTATTCTACCATCCTTTCGGATATCACCGGACGCCTTCAATCGGTCCTGACTACCGTCAAGAATTTCGGCGCCTAGCGCGCCGCCCTCTGTTACTACCATACGCTAAGCCGGAACCCTCGTGGTTCCGGCTTTGTTTTTGTATTCTTCAAGTCGAGTTCGATTTCTGCCGATAGCGTATATAACGGCCCTATGGGTCAGCGGCCCTATGGGTCAGCGGCCCTGTGGGTCTGCGACGCTATAGGGCTGCGCAGTAACGGGTTGACCGGTAAGAATTTCGGATAGGAGACCTGATGTCTTCGACCGCTATCAAGAATCGGACCGAGCAGAAATACATGCCTATCTACCTCGATTCTCTGAGGGTGGATTCTGTCCTGGACTTTGACCTCTATCTAAAGGTTAACAACCAGTTGGTGTTGTACCGCTCGCCGAATCTTCCTTTCACCGAGCGCACCCGCCAGAAACTTCTGGACAACAGCATCGATCGCCTCTTTGTGCCGTTTGAAAACCGGGGCAAATATCAACAGTACATAGAGAAAAACC
This sequence comes from bacterium, assembly GCA_024230675.1. Taxonomy (GTDB): domain Bacteria; phylum Zixibacteria; class MSB-5A5; order GN15; family FEB-12; genus JAAERE01. The sequence continues at coordinate 11,584 of JAAERE010000135.1, forward strand.
TCGACAAGATACTGGCCGACACCGCCATACCGCAGGAGAAGAAAGCCGGCATCCTCTACGAGACTTCCACCAATCTCGTCAAGGACGTCCTGGCTAACCCGACCTATGGGGAGAACATCCAGCGCTCAAAGGAACTTGTTACCAATCAGGTCAACTTCATTCTAAAGGGGCGGGACGCCTTCCTGAACCTGCTGAAGCTTACGTCCTTCGACTATTACACTTACACTCATTCGGTTAACGTCTGTACTTTTGCGGTGGCACTGGCGCAGCAGATGGGCTTCATGGACGAACAGTTCCTCAACGAACTGGGCACCGGGGCCTTGTTGCACGATGTAGGCAAATCCCGAATCTCCGACCGCATTATCAACAAGCACGGGTCCCTGACGCCGATTGAGTTTGAGATCATGAAGAAGCACCCCAAGTGGGGCGTGGAACTTCTCGAGGAAACCAGTCTGGTCGAGTCGGAATCGAACTACGCCGTCCTTCAGCACCACGAAAGGGGAGACCGCCGGGGTTATCCCCAGGGGCTGTCACTGGATGAGATGCACATATATTCCAAGATCGTTGCCGTGGTCGATTCGTTCGACGCCATGACCACCCAGCGGGTTTACCAGAGCGCGATGGATACCTATCCCGCCCTGAAAGTTATGTACACCCTGAAAGGCGCCTACGACGGGCAAATCCTCAGGGCTTTTACAGAACTCATGGGCCCGATTGGGCTGTCTGACCTATAGCTGCCCGCCCTTTCTGATTTTCTCCCAAAACTGATTGTCAACCCGGTCCGGTCAAGCCTATATTCCCAAAGGCTATCAATCTTTCAAGGAGGAACCATGGCAGAGACCGTTCATACGTCAAAAGCCCCGGCCGCGGTCGGACCCTATTCACAGGCCGTCAAAGTTCAATGCAGTTCGCTCGTCTTTTGTTCAGGCCAGGTGTCGATTGATCCAGCCAAAGGAGAGCTGGTTGGAGCCGACGCGGCCGAACAGTGCCGTCAGGCCATGACCAATTTGGGCGAAGTCCTCATAGCTGCCGGCGCGGATTATTCGAAAGTCGTGAAAACCACTATCTTCCTGACAGATATGGGCGATTTTGCGGCCGTCAACGAGGTCTACGCCTCGTTCTTCGAATCCGACCCGCCCGCCCGGGCGACCTTTGCCGTAGCCGGCCTCCCGTTGGGAGCAAAGGTCGAAATAGAAGCTGTGGCTGCCCTTTAGGCCCGGGAACAGATTCTTCAGGATATTGAAGCCCGCCGTCTCGTAATTCGGGGCGGCGGGCGCCATTTGCCTTCCCGCATCCGGGATAGGACTTATCCTCTTAGCGATTTTCTTTCAAAAAAATAATGGTCAACGGAAACCTTTATTGACCACGATCGGTTACTGTCTGATAATGAGCTTTTAGATTTGGATTATTCGACAGGAAAGGTATTCACCAATGCTGACTATCAACAACGCTGCCCCGGGCTTCGAACTTGAGGGCTATCACAACGGCGAAACCGTCAGAGTCAATCTGGCCGACTACAAGGGCAAATGGCTTGTGCTCTTTTTCTATCCGGCCGACTTCACTTTTGTCTGCCCGACCGAACTGGGCGACCTGGCCGCCAATTACGAGGCTTTTCAGAAACTGGGCGCCGAGGTCATGGTGGCCTCGACTGATACCGTCTTCTGCCACAAAGCCTGGCACGATACTTCCGAGACCATCAAGAACATCAAGTTTCCGATGCTGGCCGATCCGACCGGCCGCCTCTCCCGCGATTACGGCGTCATGATCGAGGAAGCCGGGCTGGCCTTGCGCGGGACGTTTATCATCGATCCCGACGGTGTCCTGAAGTCTTTCGAGATCAACGACAATTCGATCGGCCGCTCGACCGACGAACTCCTGCGAAAATTGCAGGCGGCCCAGTTTGTGCGCGAGCACGGTTCCGAAGTCTGTCCGGTCAACTGGCGTCCGGGCGGGGAAACGCTCAAGCCGGGTCTGGACCTGGTGGGCAAGATCTAGCCTTACTCCTTTGCACTTGCATCAAAAAAGGCGCCTCATTGACGGAGGCGCCTTTTTGTCTTCATCCGTCGCGCAGGACACGCTGTTCTGACACGACGTAGTGAGTTGGCCCTTGAACCTGTCATACTGCTGTTATTTTAGACTCGATACTCGCTGGTCTTAGTTCCAATCAAGCGAAATGGGGAAGGACTCAAAGGTCCTGATTCGAGCCTGCTCTTCCGGTGTAAGGGACTCGAGATCTATGAACACAAGTCTATCGCCGCCCTCAGCCTCCAACATACCCGAAGTGGATGATTCTGACAGCGTTGCATGAGCCTGATCCGGCGACAATTTGTAGGCGGATCCGTTCGAAAAATCGATGATTATCCCAATTACACCTCCAAAGAGGATATTTCCCCAAATCCAACCGTCCGATTTGCGCTCTATATGGAACTCGGCGTCGTTATAGCCTTCCTTGCTGAAATTGACGACATACTCCCTCTTGCGCTGCAACTCAAGGGAACAAGGTGTTTCGCATGGCCCGTACATCACTCCTTTGGCGTCGGATACCTGCACGGTGGCCCCGGCCGGTGACGTTTCGAACAGAATGTCCTGCTTGGAGCCGTGAATAATCGACGCGCAGCCGGCACAGATCGTGATTGCGGCCAGAGCAGCGACCAGGAACAGAATTCGCTTGTTACGCATAGGATGCCTCCCCATGATTGGTGTGGATAAGTGCAAACAGCCTTGTGGCGCCTGCATATAGTGTCTAAAATAGTCCATAAGATTTTCGATGCTGCACCGGTGCGGCGTGCGATGCACGTGGTGTCACGGGAATCACAGTCACGAGACCGACACGCCGGTATACTCATATGCCAATCGATTAGTCCCCACCGAACAGACGGACAAGTAAATGCTGAACGACGGGAAAAACAAGGGAATTAGTGGAGGAAATGGTCGATTCTAAACGCGGCTACAAAAGTCTTGTTTCTCGGCAGGCATCGAGGAGGAGGTGTGCGCAGTCTTTGCTCGGTGACCGGTGAGCGCCGGGCGTGCTCGAGTGCCCCTGTCATTCCGTGGGCGGCAGACGCCCTCGTCTGCCCCGTCAAGGTGAACTGCTCCTGACATCATTGCACCTCTTAGAGCCAATATAACCTGGCTTCTTCTGGTGTCCACTAGATCGGAGGAAGTTCATATTGGCTCTCATGGGGTACACTGGCAGCAAGAGGTTGACAGAAAGGAATAGATTCCTGCCTGCGCAGGAATGACAGGGTAGGGCCGTCCGTCCCCCAACCCTTACCTATCCCGCAAAACTCACCCCGGTGGTTATTTATAGGAGCCAGCAGCACCGCGTGCGCCGCGCATCCTTGTATCCACGAACCTGCTTGTATGTGAATGACTTGGAGTTAGCCACAAAACCCAAAAAAACCTTGACTTTGTCGAAAAACGGGCTTTCTTGCGAACCAATATTTTGTGAAATCGGTCACATACTGTGACCGGCCGGTGCACAAGGTGATAGGGTATGTCTGAATATTTATCTGTCCTCATTTTCGCCGTTACCGGGGCCGCAATCGTTCTGTTTACCTTTTTCATTTCCAAATTGATACGTCCGCACAATCCGTACCCCGAAAAGGGCGTGACATATGAATGTGCTGAGGACGCGATTGGCGATTCCTGGATAAGGTTCAACCCCCGGTTCTACATCTTCGCGCTGATTTTCGTCATTTTTGACGTCGAAGTGATTTTCCTCTTTCCCTGGGCGGTGGCCTTCGGCGAACTGGGGCTTTTCGCTCTGGTGGAGATGGTCATTTTCATCCTGATTCTCTTTTTCGGCCTGTTTTACGCCTGGAAGAAAGGGGTGCTCAAGTGGGTCTGATCAAGAAAGTACCGGCGTTTTTCGAGCCCATCCCGGGCGGCGGCGTCGTGACTACGAGCCTCGAAGGCATCCTGCACCACGCGCAGGCCTGCTCCCTGTGGTATATGCTTTTTGGAACCGCCTGTTGCGCTATCGAACTGATGTGCACCGGCGCCTCGCGCTATGATTTCGATCGGTTGGGCATGATTTTTCGCGCTACGCCGCGCCAGTCCGACCTCATTATAACGGCCGGCACGATAACCAAGAAGATGGCCCCGAGACTTCGCAAAATCTACGACCAGATGGCCGAGCCCCGCTATGTCATAGCCATGGGCGGCTGCACTATCAGCGGCGGACCTTTTTACTACGACAGCTATGCCGTCGAAAAGGGCGTCGATCATATCATACCGGTTGATGTTCACATCCCCGGCTGCCCGCCGCGACCGGAGTCGCTGCTCGAAGGCTGTTTGCATCTCCAGAAGAAGATCAAGAGTCAGAAGCTCTCAGACTGGCAGGAAAAGTAGAATGACCAAAGAAGAGCTCAGAAGCTATATCGATAGCACCTTCGGCAGCCAGCTGAAAGCTCTCGACACCGGCCGTCACGACCCGATGTACGAGATAGAGCCCCAGAATCTTGTTAAAACCTGCCAGGCTCTCTGCGACGACGAGAAAGTCAAATTCAATTTCCTCTGTAATATCAGCGCCGTAGACACGACCGAGAAGTTCGAGGTCGTTTATTCGATTGCCTCGCTGCCGAACAAACTTCGACTGGATTTCAAGTTCTCTCTTCCCTATGAAAACGCCGAGATCGACTCCGTTCAGGAGGTCTGGTCCGGGGCCAACTGGCATGAACGGGAAATCTGGGAGCTGTACGGCATCAACATTCGCAATCACGACAATCTAACACGCTTCTTGCTGCCCGATGATTGGGATCAGGGTTTCCCGATGCGCAAAGACTGGGACGCCCCCGACTTCATACGGCTGCCGGAGAAATAAGAGTGGGTAAGCTCAAGACCGAAGAATTTGTTGTCAACATGGGGCCGGTCCACCCTGCCACTCACGGCGTCTGCCGCCTTATGTTGACCATGGACGGGGAGAAGGTCGTCAAGATCGAGCCCGTGATCGGATACCTTCACCGGGCGATCGAAAAGGTTTGCGAGAACCGCACGTATCCCCAATGTATTCCGATGATGGACCGGTTCGAGTATGTGACTTCAATGTCCACTAACCAGGTGTTCTCGCAAGCGTGTGAGAGGCTGGCGGAAATCGAAGTCCCCGAGCGCGCCGAATATCTTCGGGTCATCATGCTCGAGCTCAACCGGATTGCCTCGCACCTGATCTTTTACGGCACCACGGCGATGGACATGGGCGCCCTGACGCCGTTCCTGTACGGCCTGCGCGAGCGTGAGCTCATTATAGACTTGTTTGAGATGACCTGCGGCCAGCGCCTGACCTACAACTATATAAGAATCGGTGGGGTCTCCAAAGACATCCCGAAAGAGTTCATCCCCAAATGCCGCGAAGCTCTCGATATCATTGAAGGCAAGCTCGTCGACTACGAAGGTCTCCTCAACGAGAACCCGATATGGCTGATTCGCACCAAGGGCATCGGGCATCTCCCGGCCGAACTGGCTACTTCGTTTGGCGTCTCCGGCCCGGTGCTTCGCGCTTCCGGCGTCGATTACGATATTAGGCGTGACGATCCTTATTCAATCTACGACCGTTTTGACTGGAAGGTCGCGGTCTGCCAGAACGGCGATTGCTACGACCGATACCTGCTCCGTCTCGAGGAGATCCGTCAGTCGATCAGCATCGTCAGACAGGCTCTCGACGGTCTCCCGGAAGGGAACATCAAGGCCAAAGTTTCGCCCAAGTTCAAACCGCCGGTAGGCGAGGTTTACAGCCGGATCGAGAATTCTCGCGGCGAGATGGGCGTTTACATACAATCCGATGGCACTACCAAGCCGCTCCGCGTCAAATGCCGGGGAGGTTCCTACAATCAGCTTCAGGCCCTGCCGTATTTCGGAACCGGCGGACTGGTCGCTGATCTGGTCGCCATTTTTGCAACTCTGGACGTCATTTTGCCTGAGGTGGATCGCTGATGAGTGACAATTTGGGCAACTTGGAACTGATTCACGTTTTCTACTGGCTCAAGGAACTGCTGCTCTCCACCGGACTGGGTGAGCCGTATGTAACCATTGTTTCGTACGTGGTACTGGGCGCGGTTACTTTTGGTGTTCTGGCTCTTCTGGCGCTTTTTCTGGTCTGGTGGGAGCGGAAGATCGCCGCGCATATTCAGCAGCGCTTTGGTCCCATGCGCACCGGCTGGCACGGCTGGTACCAGACTATAATGGACGCCGTCAAGCTGCTCCAGAAAGAGGACGTTCGCGTCGACAAGCGAGATAAGTTCGTGTTCTTCTGGGCGCCGGTGGTCTGCTTTGTCGCGGCTTTCCTGGCCTACGTTGTCATGCCGTTCGGCAACCAGCTCATCGTGGCCGATCTTAGTATCGGCATTCTCTACGTACTGGCGGTCACAACTTTCACCGTCATATCTCTGCTGATGGCCGGTTGGGGCTCCAACAACAAATACGCTCTTCTCGGCGGTATGCGCTCGGCGGCCCAGGTGGTCAGCTACGAAGTCCCCATGGTAGCCGCGATCCTTACGGTCATCGTATACGTCGGCTCTCTCTCGATGGTAGACATCGTGGAAGCGCAGTCGGGTCTGTTTATCAACTGGTTTATTTTCAAGCTGCCGTTCGGACCGATCGCTTTCATCGTCTATATCATCGCCGCGACAGCCGAGGCCAACCGCGTGCCTTTCGACATTCCGGAGGCCGAACAGGAATTGGTGGCCGGCTTTAATATCGAATACTCCGGCATGAAGTTCGCCATGTTCTTCCTGGCCGAGTTTGTAAATATGTTCACGGTTTCAGCTATTGCCGTCACGCTGTTTTTCGGCGGCTGGAACGGTGTATTCCTGCCCTCGTGGGTCTGGTTCCTTGGAAAGACGTTCCTGGTCGTGTTGCTGTTGATGATGTTCCGCTGGACTTATCCTCGGCTGCGCGTTGATCAGTTGATGGAATTCGCCTGGAAGTTCCTTGTTCCTCTGGCGTTCGCCAACCTGATCCTGGGCTCGATAATGAAATATCTCGGGTGGTACTGGTAGGATTTATCTGATGGGTGTATTCAAAAACCTGAAAGAACTGATAAAGGGCATGGGCATCACCGGGAAGCATCTTGGGCGGCATGCGATTACCATCCAGTATCCCGAAGAGAAATGGACTATGCCCGAAGGCTCCCGCGGTGTAGTGGTGCTGCTCTCGGACAAGAAAACCGGCGAGCTGAACTGTACCGGCTGTGGCCTGTGCGAAAAGGCCTGCCCGACCGGGGCGATCGATTTGGACGCCCCTCGCGGCGAGGACAAAAAACGGGTTCTCAAGAAGTTCGTCGTCGACAACGCGCTCTGCTGTTTCTGTGGCCTGTGCGAGGAGTCGTGTAACTTCTGCGCCATCAAGATGGATACCAGATACGAGATGTCTGTGCTCGACAAGAAAGAGCTTATCTGGGACATGGGCAAGCTGCAGGAGATGGGCAAGGACGTGGACTACGTTGATACCCGCAAAAAGAAAAAGCCCAAAGTAGCCAAGAAACCGGTAGTTAAGCCGACTGAGGACGCGAAGCCCGAGGCGGCGGCAGTCAATCCCGGCGATGCAAAGCCTGCAGCTGAAGCCGCTCCTGATAAAGAGCCGGAGGCGCCCAAGAGTCCGGACAAACCGGCCGAGGGCGATGACAAAAAAACTGAATCCGGAGGAGAGAACTAGCAATGAGTGATCCTGGCTCGGTGGGAATCGCATTCTGGATACTCTCGGCAATAGTCCTGATATCCGGATTGCTTGTGGTCTCACTGAAAAACATATTTCACTGCGCCCTGTTCCTGATGCTCTGCCTGACCGGCGTGGCGGGGATTTTCATCCTGCTCCACGCTGAATTCCTGGCGGCCGCCCAGGTGCTGGTATATGTGGGCGCGGTTTCGGTTCTCATGATCTTTGCCGTCATGCTGACCTCGAATCTGGCGCGCAAGAAAATCGTCCAGACAAACCAGAACGCTCTGGTGGCCTTCGTCTCCTGTGTGGCTTTCGTAGTCGGCGCCCTGTGGCTGATCAAGGGAACCGAGGTCTGGAAGTTTGCCACCGAGGCGCTTCCGGCCAACAACACAATGACCATCGGTAAGCTGCTGATGACCGAATTTATGCTGCCGTTCGAGGTGGTTTCGGTGCTACTCGTAGCCGCCATGATCGGGGCAATTGTTCTAGCGCGTGGGGAGGAAGCCTGATGCAATATTATCTCATGCTGGCAGCCCTGCTGTTTGTGATCGGTCTGTTCGGCGTTATTACTCGCCGCAACACTATCGGCATCCTCATGTCCCTGGAATTGATGTTCAACGCCGCCAATATCAACCTGGTGGCTTTCAACCGGTACATCTCCGGCGACGGCCTCACGGGGCAGATTTTTGCGATCTTCATTATAGTCGTGGCGGCGGCCGAGGCTACGATCGGTTTGGCGATCGTGCTTCTCATATACAGAAACTGGCGCGGCATTGACACCGACAGCTACAGCGTCATGAAGTGGTAGGAATAGAAGATGACTGAACTGGCTTATCTGATACCGCTGCTACAGCTTCTCTCGTTCGTCATGATCGTCTTCTTCCTGCGCTGGAAGGAGAAGCTGGCCTCGGGCTTTGCTATCTCGATGATCCTGACAGCCTGGGTTATGTCCATATGGATTCTGATCGAGACCCTGGCCAGAAACGGCGCGCCCTACGAGGTGTTTTTCTACCTGACGTCTTTCGCCAGCATAAATTTCGAAATCGGCATACTGGTGGATCCACTGACGGCTATAATGTTGATAGTGGTCACTACGGTTGGGAGCTGTGTCCAGATATACTCGCTGGGCTACATGCACAACGATCCACGATTCAGCCGATTCTATGCGTACCTTTCGCTGTTCCTGTTCTCTATGCTTGGTCTTGTTCTGGCCAACAACTTCTTCATGATCTTCATCTTCTGGGAGTTGGTCGGACTCACCAGCTACCTGCTTATCGGCTTCTGGTTCGAGAAGAAGGTAGCCGCCGACGCCGGCAAGAAAGCGTTTATTACTACCCGCATAGGTGACCTCGGATTCATTGTTGGACTTCTTTTGATTGGCGTCTATGCAGGTACTTTCAATTATGCCGAGGTGTTCGACAAGGTTGGCTCCGGGATGATTCCAGCCGGCGTTGTGACCGCCGCGGCCATATTCCTCTTCTGCGGGGCGGTCGGTAAATCGGCCCAGTTCCCGTTGCATGTCTGGTTGCCGGACGCGATGGAAGGCCCCACGCCGGTCTCCGCGCTGATCCACGCCGCCACGATGGTGGCCGCCGGGGTTTACCTGGTGGCACGCTCCATGAACGTGTTCGTGGGGTCGGCGGATGCTTCGATGGTGGTCGCCATAATCGGTATTACTACCTCGCTACTGGCCGCCTCAATCGCTCTCACGCAAAACGATATAAAGCGTGTTCTGGCTTATTCGACCGTCAGTCAGCTCGGCTATATGATAATGGCGCTTGGTCTTTACGGCTATGATACGGCGCTGGGCCATCACTCACCCGGATATTACGCCGGTACGTTCCACCTGATGACCCACGCCTTCTTCAAGGGGCTGTTGTTCCTCGGCGCCGGGTCGGTGATTCACGCGGTTCACACCAACGATATTCAGGAGATGGGCGGGCTACTAAAGAAGATGCCCAAGACCGGCTGGACGTTCCTGATTGCTTCAGCTTCGATTGCCGGATTCCCGCTGACAGCCGGGTTCTTCTCCAAGGATGAGATTGTAGCTACTACGCTGAACCACCCGGTGTTCTACGTGCTCACGGTTCTGATCGCCTTCATGACGGCGTTCTATATGTGGCGGCTCTGTTTCCTTACGTTCTTTGGGAAACCGCGTGACGAGCATCGCTACGAACATGCCCATGAATCTCCCAATGTAATGACCTACCCGCTGATTTTCCTCAGTGTTCTGGCGGTAGTCGCCGGTTGGGTCGGAATCCCGGGATTCCCAGGCATCTCAGAGTTCGTGTATCACGGCGAGCCGTATCACACGCACGTCGACTGGGTCAACATATGCGTTGCGACCCTGGTTGGACTGAGCGGCATTTTCCTGGCCTGGCTGGTTTACTATCGCAAGGCGATTTCGGCCGACAAACTTGCGGCCATGGCCGGTCCGCTTTACAAAGGCTCGCTCAACAAGTGGTACTTTGACGAGATTTATCAGGTCATACTCATAAGGCCGGTCATGGCCATAGCCCGGTTCATGTGGAGCTTCGACGCCAAGGTTGTCGATGGCGCCGTGAACGGTGCCGGCTCCCTGACCATGCTTTGGTCCGACCTCAAGATGTGGTTTGACAAGTGGATTATCGACGGTGCTGTAAACGGCGCCGGATGGCTCGTGCGGCAGGGCGGCAACCTCCTCAAGTTTGTGCAAACGGGTGCGGTACAGTTTTACGCCCTGTTCGTGCTGACCGGGATCGTGGCGCTCGGCTTTGCCAAGATTTCGGGCATAACGTGGTGGCCGGTGTTGTTGCTGGTGTTCGTGACCGGAGCCATCATGTTCGGGGCCTTGGTTCGCCGGGGGACCCCCGCGGAAGAAACCGCCGATGCGGTTGAAGGAGAAAACTAGATGCTGTCGGAGGATAGAAGATAAATGGGCATACTGAGTTCCCTCATATTCATTCCGCTTCTCGGAATGATCGTGGTGATGCTGCTCCCCAAAGACAACAAGTGGGCCATTCGCTGGACGGCCACCGTCTTCAGCGGCATCCCGATGATTCAGACCGCCTGGCTCACCTGGGATTACTTCTTCAATTACTCCGGGTCGGCGGCGATGGCCTATATGGAGGGACCCTTCGCCTGGGTGCCTTCGTTGAACATCGAATACTTCCTGGGTGTCGACGGTATCTCGGTGCCGATGCTGTTTCTGACGGGTCTGCTGTCCTGCATCTCCATCGTAGCGTCGTTCAACATCCAGACCCGGGTCAAGGAGTACTTCGCTTTCTTCCTCCTGCTGGAGGTGGGTATGATGGGAGTGTTTGTATCGCTTGATTTCTTCCTCTTCTACGTCTTCTGGGAGATCATGCTGGTCCCGATGTATTTCCTCATAGGTATCTGGGGCGGCCCGCGCAAGGAATACGCGGCAATCAAGTTTTTCCTGTACACTCTGTTCGGCTCAATCTTCATGCTGGTTTCAATCCTGATTCTGTATTTTACCGCCGAGCCGCACACGCTTAACATTTTGACGCTGATTCAGAGTGGATCGACCCTGCCGTATACGCTGCAGATGGTCTGCTTCATATTCTTCTTTATCGCATTCGCAATCAAGGTTCCGGTCTGGCCGTTCCATACCTGGTTACCCGACGCTCACGTGGAGGCGCCTACCGCCGTCTCGGTCATTCTGGCCGGCGTCCTCTTGAAAATGGGTACCTACGCTATGCTGAGGATCAGCTGGCCGATGTTCCCCGAGGCGCTGAGAAGCCTCTCGTTCTGGATCGCCGTGCTGGGTGTGATAGGTATCATCTACGGAGCGCTGGTCTCGTTGGCCCAGAAGGATCTCAAGAAGCTGGTGGCGTACTCCTCGGTTTCTCACATGGGTTTCTGCATGCTGGCTCTGGCGGCGGTGTCTTCGGCTCAGGCCATTGCCGGCTGCATGTTCCAGATGATCTCGCACGGTCTGATCACCGGTGCCTTATTCCTTTTGGTGGGCGTCCTCTACGATCGCGCTCACACTCGCGAAATCGCCGTCTTTGGAGGTCTCGGAAGCAAGCTGCCCGTTTACACCGGGATCATGGTGTTTTTCTCGATGGCGGCGCTGGGACTTCCGGGCATGTCCGGTTTCATCTCTGAATTCATGATCTTCATCGGAGCTTTCGGCACTCTCAACAAAGTTCTGGTCGGCATTTCGGTGCTCGGCGTGGTGCTGGGCGCCACCTATATGCTGCGCATGGTCCAGAGGGTTTTCCTGGGACCGTTTGACATGGCCAAATGGGGCGGTCTGACGGATATCAACCTCCGGGAGATCATCATGGTCGTGCCGCTTATGATTCTGACAATCTGGGTCGGCGTGTATCCCAAGCCGCTGAACGAACTGATGTCGGCGACGCTGGACAACCTGATTAACTTGATGGCCAGGTAGGAAGATGGAATTCCAACTGCCCGAAATAAATCTGCAACTGATGGCGCCGGAGATCTTTCTGTTCCTTTGGGCGCTGGCAGTCATGGCGTTCGACGTCACGACAAAGCGGAAATCCAGCTCGACCGCCGGTAATCTGGCCCTTGTCGGGCTGGCCGTTACCGGCGTGATCATGGTTTTCACGGATCAGGGCCGTGGTTTCGGCAACATGTTCTTCAACGATTCCATGGCCGTCTTTTTCAAAGTGATTTTCCTCGCCGCGGCTTTCATGGCTATCGGAAGTTCATTCGGTCTGACGCACACCAGGATTCTCAACCACCGGGGCGAGTATTTCGGCCTGATCCTGCTGTCGACCGTCGGTATGATGTTTCTGGCCTCGTCCTCGGAACTCATCTCGCTATACATAGGTCTTGAATTAACCACGATCCCACTGTTTGTCCTGGCCGCGTTCTTCAAAGATGACCGCAAGTCGGTCGAGGCCGGAATCAAATACCTTGTGGTCGGCGCCTTTTCCTCGGCCCTATTGCTCTACGGTCTGTCCTTTATTTACGGTTTGACCGGCACGACGGACATAGCCCAGATACGATCGATCCTGGCCCATTCGGCCGTGGCCGGCTTCAACCCGGCCTACCAGGAATCCACCCCGATCATGGTGATGGCCGTTCTGGCTATTCTTGGAGGCATTGGCTTCAAACTCGCCCTGCCGCCGTTCCACCAATGGGTGCCGGACGTATACGAAGGCGCCCCGACGCCGATAACGGCTTTCCTGTCGGTTGGTTCCAAGGCCGCCGGGCTGGTGGCGTTTGCCAAGATTATGATCATGGGCCTTTACGATCTGTACGATCCCTCCAAGGCCCCCAACGACTGGGGAATTCTGGTTGGTGTCATGGCCGCCGCGGCGATGATTGTCGGCAACGTTCTGGCGATACGCCAGACGAACATCAAGCGCATGCTCGCTTATTCCTCGATCGCCCACGCCGGCTATGTGATGGTCGGTATGCTGGCCCTCAACAGTCTCGGTCTGGCTTCGGTCGGTTATTACATGTTTGCCTACCTGTTCACCAATATGGGCGCCTTTGCGATTGTAGCTCTGATAGAAGACCGCACCGGGAGCTGTGAGATCGCCAGCTATGCAGGCCTGTCCAAGACCTCGCCGTTCCTGGCTATCTCAATGACGATCTTCCTGCTGTCGCTTACCGGTATTCCGCCTCTGGCGGGATTTTTCGGCAAGTTCTACGTTTTCGCCGCGGCGATCAAAATGGCCGAGACCGGAAGCGGTCTGACCTGGATCTACTGGCTTGTTGGGGTCGGATTGGTAACGTCGGTGTTCGCCCTGTACTATTACGCCAATGTGATGCGGACGATGTATTTCGTAGAGACCGATTCGCCCCTGAAAGTGACGATGAGCCCGATGGCTGTTGCTGTGATCGTGATTGGTGTTGTGGGCGTGGTCGTGTTCGGACTCAATCCGCAGCCGATTGTCCAGTTTGCCTCGGACATGCCGGCGGCTCTTGGGGCCCTCCTGCCGTAAACGTATTTAAGAATTGACATTGGCGGCCCGTAAGGACTATACTCGATTCACTAAATAAGGTAGCGCGGGGTCGTTTAA
>JAAERE010000136.1 GCA_024230675.1 bacterium
CTCGCTGCTGTAGCTGTACAGCCCCTTGCCCACGATCAGCTTGCTGCCTCCGTAGCGTGTGAGCCTCAGCGCCTGGTTTGCAGCTACCACGGTCTGCACCTCCGACTTGCCCTCGGCCAGTCCTTGCACCTGCGCCAGAACCCGGTAGGTTCCCGCTGCACCGGGCCGCTCGATGTAGCCCCACCCCGTGTCCCTGCGGTCCTTGCCAATCGCAAGCTGCGAAACCAGAGCTCCTCCATCGGCAGCGGTGTAGATGCCTCCAACCACGCCTGCAGGACTCTGGTCCACCAGGCTCACCTGCACCGTCATCGCCTTGATCGCATACTGGTTGTCAGACCAGTACGCGCCAGGCACGCTCAGCACCACATAGAAGCTGTCCCGCAGGCTGGATGTCGAACGCTGCCCGTCCAGGCTTTCTATTCGCACTTGCGGCACGATGACCTCCACCGGCACAGGCATGGCCGCTGTAGCCCCTTCCGCTGTCGCCTCGATCTGCGTGGAACCCAGCTCCAGGCCACCCACGTTGATGTAGGCCCGGCTCTGCCCTGCAGGAATCGTCACCGTCGCCGGCGTCTCGCAGATCTCCGCCGCCACGCAGCGCAGGTTCACCGTCACCGCATCCGCACCATTGCTGACCACACCGTTGATCAGGCGCTCCACATACAGCTCGCTGCTGTAGCTGTACAGCCCCTTGCCCACGATCAGCTTGCTGCCTCCGTAGCGTGTGAGCCTCAGCGC
>JAAERE010000137.1 GCA_024230675.1 bacterium
CGGCGTCAGAGAAGGCGATAAAAGCTGGTAGTACACGCTCCGGCTGGACTCGCGGCGATCCACCCAGGCTGCGCTCACGTAATCTTCGCTGCTGACCGAAACCGTCGGTTCGTCGGCGTCGGCCGAAGGATCGTCGGTAATCTCAAAAGGTTCGACAGTCACACTGCCACCGGGGGCCAGTTGCGTCAGGAAAACTCGCCGGGTGCCGAGCTGCGTCCCGGTCCAGAGCAGCGATATCGTTCCGTCGGATCCGACCGCCGCAGCGGACCGGTGGATTGTTGCCCCGGAGATGGTCGAGGTCCAGACGTAGGTCCCGGACTCTGATTTGTCCGGATCGTATCTTTTCCCCTTTACGGTCGGCGAGGACAGTCCGACGTCCAGCCAAAAGGCGTAAAAGTGATCGCTGGAATCCGGCCCCAGAAAGAGGTCGACGGCCGTGGTGTCGGAGGACGCGTCGGATATCGGGAACTCATCGCCGTCAGGGGCACCGTCGGTGCCCAGCCAGCGCCCCCATACTTGCGGACGAACATCCCGGCTGTCTATCCAGGCCACCAGTCCCCGACCGCCGGAGCCCATTACCACTCCGGGCGAGCCTTTGACGGCGGTGGCGGAGGAATCTGAGATCATGAACTCGGGAGCGACAAACTCGCCAAGCTGAGAACAGTACCGGCCGTAGATACGCTGGCCGGAGACACCGCCCACGTTGCGGCTGTCGTTCCAAACTACAAGGGTCTGGTTGAACGAACTGGCCAGTGAAGGCTCGGACTGGAGATTCAAACCAACGTCCTGATTGGCTTTCTGCTCGACCCCGTGAGGATCGCCGGCTGAGGAAACAGCTCGGATGTAGATATCGCCGGCATCATTGCGTCGATCGGCAAAGCAGACCAGATCGTACCAGGGGCTGGACGCCGCCAGGAACGGCTCCGAGGAATGTGCCCCCAGGCTGTCGTCGTTTACGCCTCGCTCGAAACCGGAACCGGGGCCCGTTTGAGGATCGTAGGCCAGCAGGTGAATATCGGCGTGCTCATTCGCGAACTCCGTCCAGACCAGGGCGGCTTGATCAGCCTCTGACCAGCAAGCGCCGGGTCCCCAGCGTCGATCAACACTGGAAGAGTTCATCACTTGGGGCGATCCCGAGAAGCTGAGGCCGCTGTCGATTTCCAGCGACAGGATGCTACTGCCGACCGCAAAATTACTCCATACCGCCTGATAAGAACCTTCGGGAGACACGGCCAAGTCCAGATCCCAGTTGGTCGCCAGAGTATCCCCCCCTGAGATTACTTCATTGGTGCCTGTCAAGCCGGAAGTCTGGTTGTAGCGCTGGAGGTAGACCTCCTGGCCCTCACGATGATCTATCCACCCAAGCACGTAGCGATCTTTTGGGGAGTAGCAGATTATGGGCGCGCACTGGTCGGCGGCATCGTGGGGTGGAGGCACCAGGGTGAAATCTCCGCCCACGGCCGTACCCGCGCCGGTGAATTGACGGGCGAAGACATCGGCCCGACCGTTGCTGTAATCCTCCCAGGTAACCACGAACCCGCTGCCGGGAGCTACGGCCACGGATGGCTCCCAGCGGTCGACGTTGCCGCCGCCGGAGTTCACCGTGAGAGGACCCAGGAGCGAGGAACCGGTCGGTGAATAGAGCCGCATTTCGATTGAAGCTGCGAGAGAGCTGTTGTTCTCCCAGACTGTAACCATCTGACCGTCGGGGAAAACGGTCATATCGTGAGGTCCCGCATATGAGGCGAAACCGGTATCGTTGACAAGAAAGATTGACAGGTCCACCTGCAAATCCGAAGCATAACGGGCGGCAAAGATCAGGCCGGAAGTCCTGTCTCGAAACGAGAGATAAACACGGTCCAGAGTATCAACAGCCAGGAGCGGATCGACATAGTCGGCCCCGGTCGTTGAACCGGCGACGAGTTGGTTCTGGCCAACCGGGCTGCCGGAGACGTCGTGGCGCTGCCAGAAAATCTTGTGGCTACCCTGGCGATCGTCGTTCCACGCGGTCAGCCAGCCGCCATCGCTCAACCGGACTACCCGGGCGTTGTCCTGGGTGAAGCGGGCCGGAGCAACCGAGCTTGACACCACCAGATCTGCAAAGTCGGCGGCCAGAGACGGCATATCCGCGGCCGGAGGAAGATCGGTTCGGCTGGACAGATCGAGCCCAGCGAGTCGGTCGGCGTGCCGTTCGGCGCGGTCGAAAGAGACCGCCTGACCAGGAAGCGCCAGGGTTGCGGTTAGTAGGACAAGAACCAGAAAGATTTTCATGATTATCCCCGTCAAATAGCTCGTCTTTATACGTTTGCGGGCCCTGTAATGTTCAGGGCAAATCCGGTGCCCCCCTCCCGGTTTTCTGGCCTCTGAGCCATAAGAAGCCGCCTTCGCCGTCAGCCCCTTAACGAGTTGTCCCGCAATCAGTTTCGCAAATAATACCGAAAGAGTTGCCTTTTCCGATTGGTTGCTCACCAGCGACACGCCGTTTGTGCTGCAAGCCAATGCACATATTTTGGACGCAAAAGGGCTCAATCGACGGGCCTTTCCTACGACCCTTGAAGACCGGACCGCGATTTGGCCCCAGTTGGCCGGTAGGACGTTGAAACATGGGACCCGGCCTTACGTACTCTTAAACAGGCCTGGGACCTGCTGGTAGTTTGGGTTTGTGTCGCTAGCTTGTTCCGGCCGTAGTTTTTTTTAGTTTGCAAAGAAGGGGCTCGTGCATGATAGAACATCCTTGGGGCGGCGATGAAACGCCGCGGAAGTTTTCTGACGGGCAGGTGTATTAGGTACATATGCGACGAACGATATTCATATTCACTCTCTCCCTGGTAGTCTTCTGGGGTTTCTCAAACCGCCTCGCGGCCCAGGAGAGAGACTCCACCGAAGAGGAACTCCGGATCACCCTGGATGCCCTGGGTGAACTCAAGGGGCTCGAGGGACTCAAAGCCCTTGAACAATTGGGCAGTCTTGAGGATTTATACGGGCTCGAAGGACTTGCAGGTTTGGAAGTCTTGAAAATGCTCGGGGACCTGGACCTCTCATCGCTGGACGTGGCCGAAGAATACCTGGAAATACTGGAACAGTGCCGGGGGATGATCGAGGACTACGAGGACTATTTGAACCATCTGGACGGCGCGGCGCGCAAGGGCCACGAAGTCTCGGTCGAGCGAATCCGCCGACGTCTTGACGATGGTTCCTACCTCGACGACCCTGATGAACTGGTCGCAGATCTCAGCGAGGTAATAGTAGGCATCAAGGGAATCGAGAAGGTGCACAAGGCGGAGATGAACAGCAACAGCCCGCGCTGCTGCCGCGTCATCCGCAATCTTCGAAGGGAAATGGTGATCCTCGTCGACCTTGTCGAGGACTACGTCGATCAATACGGTGGCACCGTGCTGGGCCAGGATGAGATCAGGAAATCCATGGCTGAGGCTCTCCGGGAATATGTCGAAGCCTTGAAAGAGACAGCCGAGGACCGCCGGGAGGCAGCTGAAGATATCGGCAAGCGCTACATCGTTATGCCTCCTTCACCCCGGGCTCCCGAGCCAGCTCCCCCCGTTTACGTTTTCCCCCAATGGAGCCAACACAAGAAAGGTGCACGCGGTGAGGTTGGATTCGTGAGGCGTTTCGAAGACAGCCTGAGGGTATCGTCCTCGCGCCCCGTCAGAATAGTAAACCCCGCGGGAGGCGTTCAGGTTACCGGATGGACCGAGGATTTCGTCTCGGCTACTCTCGGCATAGAGATATCCGCCAACACGCGCGCCAAGGAGAGAGACTTTGCTCACCGCACCGAACTCCTGTTGAGCTCCGAACACGAAGGCTACAAAGTCGAGGCCCGTTTTCCCGAGCTCCACGATCCTGAGACCAAGATAATCCGCTGTCTGCTACTCGTGAATATTCCCGAAAACCTGCAAGTTGAGTCCGAAAACTCGTTCGGCGACGTCTTCGCCAGTGACCTCGCCGACGGAATGGTGGTTAACAGCCGTCACTCCTCCGTATCCCTTGCGGATATTCGGGGAACGGTCCAGGTCAACAACACCATGGGAGAAATCAGCCTGAGCGATATCAAGGGCTCCGTAACCGCCACGACGTCTTACTCACCCATCACGCTGATCGGCTGCGATGGTACCATCCAGGTAGAAAATGCTTACGCTGCGGTTTCGCTCACCGACACGCGCGGACCGGTTGACATAAAGAACTCGGGGCAGATCACCGTCAAAGATCATCAGGGCAGCCTTACTATCAGCAACGCTTATGGTTTAGTGACACTGTTCGATATTGAAGGCGACGTACTTGCCTCGAACGCTTATCAGCCGATTGAGGTCTCCTCAGTCGACGGCTCCGTGGAACTGGACAATCTCTTCTCACAGATCAAAATTTCTGACATCAGCGGAAGCGTGACCGCCAGCAATTCCAACGGCATGATTCAGGTCGAAGAACCTGAGGGGCCGGTGACTCTCAGCAACAAGAACGGCAGCGTCACATTGGTCCTGGATGACTATTTCAGCGGTGCTTCCACGGTCACGACTTCACACAGCACGATAAATCTAATCGTGCACGAAGAGCCCGATCTGAAGATCACGGCGCGGGTTACCGATGGCAAGATCACCAGCCCTTTCACTTATCGGGTAGACACCAAAGGAAATTCCACGGACGCCGAATGGGTGCTGGGGCAGGGCGGCAACCTTCTGAAGATCATCGGGAACAACACGGATCTGGTAGTGCGGGACCACTAGACCCTCACCCGACTCCCAAAGCAAAACGCCGGCAGGGCAACCTGACCGGCGTTTCTGGTTTTCTGATTAAGTTGTATCCTTAACCCACCGGCTCCGGCTCCTCAATTGCCTCCAACTCCCGCTTGATGCGGCTTTCAACCGCGTCAACCGACTGCTGGTCGTAGTACAGGGCCGTTTCGGTCCGCGTGAGTCCGCGGATTTCCTCGGTAACCGAGGCTACCGTTTGGAGCTTATCCATTATGGTAGTAACCGAGGAATCCACCAGTCCCTTGGGGTCCACAATGACACCTGACTGGATACCGTTTTTGACCTGCTGTGCCTGCCCCATGATCGAGGCGTAAACGTTGTCCATCAGACGCGTGAAGGTGGTCGTAGTGCTCTTGAGAGATTCCAGGAAGCCCCGTTTCACCTGTTCGCCGGCCACCTGCTGCTGGATACGGCGGTTTTCCTCGAGCAACGACTCAACCGCCGCATACTGCTCAAACAACATGCGATTGGCTTCCTTAAGGATGTCTTCCGTATTACCGATGTCCATCTCGAGATATTTCGATTCGTTTATGGTCTGGGAAAACAGACGCTTCTCGATTGTCAGCATATCCTGCGAGGTCAGCCCCAGGTTCTCTCTGATGATCTCACGGTTTTCGATATCGAACCGTTCTGTGAACTGCTGATTGTCGCCGATGGTGAATTGCGACATAT
This sequence comes from bacterium, assembly GCA_024230675.1. Taxonomy (GTDB): domain Bacteria; phylum Zixibacteria; class MSB-5A5; order GN15; family FEB-12; genus JAAERE01. The sequence continues at coordinate 5,436 of JAAERE010000137.1, forward strand.
GGTTGGCCAGTCCGACTATCTGCCCGGGCAGGAGTTCACCGTTGCTGTCCCCCGGGGGAAAGATGTTGTGGTGACAGCCGACCGCCTGGCAGATTTCCTCCGGAAGCTGCCATTGCTCGAAAAGGAACTGCCCCACGCGCGCGTGATTGGTTCCCCAGGCCTCTTCCTCGAGATCGGTCAGGTTACCGTGCCGCCGGGATTCTTTCCAAACCCGTGCGAACTCGGTCGGGAAGGAATTCTCCAGAATCAGCAGACCGATATCGTGAAGCAATCCGGAGATGAATATCTCTTCCAGTCGCCGGTAACCGGTTTTCTCTGCTATGGTCCGGGCGGCGATGGCTACTTCGAGAGAGTGCCGCCAGAAGCGGACGCGATCGAAGATCGATTCCCACGTGTCGGTCATGTTGTAGATCGACGTCGACAGCGCTACAGCCGTCACCTGGCGAAGTCCCAGGGTGATTACCGCCTGTTTCATTGAGCCGATCTGTCGTCCCGCGCCGTAGAACGGCGAGTTAACGATGCGCAACACCTTTGTCGTCATGGCCGGATCTTTGACCAGTACCGCGGCCAGGTCGGCGGCCGAGGAGGTCTCATCCTTGGTGATCCGGAGTACTTCCACCAGCGTCTGCGGCAGCGAGTAAAGCCGCGTGCTGTCGCTGAGGACTTTCTTGATGAAATCTTTATCCATAATGTATGTCTCCTACCTAATGTATCGGAAAGTAAAGGCAGGAAATGAAGGGGAGAACGGCCCTGAAAGGTCAGCCCAGCTTGCGAGACAGGCGCTGTAACCTCTTGTCCAGCAGTGTCCGCTGGCGGGCACCATAGGGACAGACCTGCCGGGCCCGGCGGGCACAGGATTCTGCCTGAAGGAGGTCCTTGGCGCGGTGCTCGAAGTACTTGGCCAGTTCAATATTTGCCCAGTAGCCCTCGCGAGACTCGAAACGTGACAGTTTTTGCCAAAGGCCGACCGCCTTTTCCCAATCCCCGGAACGTTTAAAAGCCATGGAGTGGTACCAGAGAATATCCGGGTCAAGCGGTTGTTGAGTCTCGGCCTCGAGACGCTCGTACATGTCAGTTACTTTCCCCAACTTGCGACGCCGGCCGTACACGCGCGAAAGAGAGTACACATCCTGCACGTGATCCAGCTCGGAGCCCTCGGTCTCGAAAATCGCGGCGACTTTTCTCAGCAGGAAATACAGGGCCAGTATATCAAACCGATTGTGCTCCAGAACAGCTTCCATAGCCGTAAGATCCTCGGAACCCAGCCAGTCGAAATAGACCGATGGGATCAGGTAGCCGGGAATGTCGCCCTCGCGATGAAACCCGAAAATCTCCCGCTCGATATTGGTGAGAGAACAATCACCTAACCGTCGTTTAAACAGGCGTCGGGCGGAATGCAAAAGATCAATGTGACCGGCGGAGGGTACCTCGCGCGCCACGCGGTTTATTATCATCCGGTCGCGGATAAGATTCAGATCAAACGCCGCCCCGTTGTAGCTGACAATGGTTCTTTTGTCGGTAAGCTCCTCGAGCAGATGTTCCAGGACGGCGGTCTCATCCTCGTAATCCGGAAGCAGGTATTGCCGAACTTCAAAACCCTCGGCAGTTATCGAGCCGCATCCGGCCAGGAACGCCACTGCGCCGGCGCCGCCGAGCCCGGTTGTCTCCAGGTCGAAAAATACGAGGTCCCGCAAAACAGCCTGTTCCTTTCGTTCCTCAACCGCAAAAGAGGTCAACGGCACCGCCCCGGAAACATCGATGGGCTCAAGGACCGACTCACCGAAAACAAAACCTGAAGGATAGAGACGTTTGACCAGGCAGTAGGTACCGGACGGCGTTTCGACCAGGGACCCTTGCATGGTCTCGGCCATTTTTGCATAGCGGCTTGGATATGATTTCTTCTTCCGGGACTCGCGGTCTGAGACCATGAACCGCCTGACCCGATTCAGCCGGTCTCTGGTGTCGTCATTGTTCATCGGACACGGCGGCCAGAGCGGATTGTATTTTCAGCAGTACCAAACGATCTTCCTCCTGCGAGAGGAAGATTCCCATGTAGCCACAATTGTCGTGGGGGTCGGCTCGGACCAGCGCCACGGCCGCCTGTGCCCGTCGGGACGGGGAGTCAGAGGAAAGCTGGATACGCAGGAGATCGACGGCCTCGTCGGTGGCAAACTGTCCAAGCAATCGGCAGCTCAGATGGCCAAGAAGCTCTGTTTCCGAGGACAACGAATCGGCGACTACCCTTGTCACCTTGGCAGTATCCAGCTTAAGGAGCGAGTTGAACGCCGATAGACGGGCGCCGTAGAAGTCATCCCCCAGCATATGCACCAGTCCTTCGACCGAGGCTCCGACCGTCAGTCGACCGGCCGCCACGGCTGCGGATTTTCGCACCTGTCCAATGGTATCTGTCATAGCTTCCATCACGGCGTCTACCGCCCGATCATCACCTATCTTCCCCAGCGCTCCAACAGCCTGGTCGCGCACCTGCCATCGCGTATGCCCGCGTATGGCCAGCAGACCCTCGACCGCGGCGGTGTCCTTGATGTCACCCAACGCCCAACAAACCCGCTGGACAACAAGGGGGTCTTCACGGTTCAACGCCGCCACCAGGTCCGGCACCGCCGGGGAGCCGATCCGCTGCAACACGTGAATGATAGCCCATCGCTCGCGCGCCGACTTGGTAGTGAACTTCTCAATCAAAAACGGGACCGCATCGGCGCCCAGGGCCGCGAGTGAGTCCTTGGCCGGGTCGACCAGATCGCGGTATTTGACCGAGCCGGACGAAGCGATAACAAACAGCGAATCTACCTTGCGTTCCAGAGCGCCCTGAGCCCGAACCGACCCGATCGCCAGACACAGGAACAATACGCCTGCGAGCGCTGTTTTGAGAATCACTTTCGAACGGTCATTCATCCTCTGCTCCGGTCGTGTCGGGCGGGTTCAGCTCAATGTCCATGCCGCCGCCCCATTTGGAGGAGGTCTCCCAGTATAAGTCGTTGCGGCCGTTGCCCGCGTACTGGTCATCGCCGCCCAGATCAATAAACAGGCCGATCGACCCAAAATCTCGTCGGGGATTTCCGTACCCCTGGGTGTTCGCGGCGTTTTTGCTGAAATACCGGTCGTCACCTTCATTGTCGATCAGCACCCCAGCCCCATTGGCCGAACCGGCCGCCTGCGAAAGATCATATGAGGTATAAGTGTCGTTGCCGTGACGGTCCAGAATCAGGCCGCAGGAATAGTCATGTCCACAGCCCTGCATCAGACCTTTGCCGAAATAGACGTCGTTGCCGAAATCATCGATCAAGACCCCCAGCGCCATGTGCGTCGCCGCCCCCTGACCGTATTGGAAGCACTGGTAATTGTCGTTACCGGAAGAGTCGTATATGACCCCCAGCGACCACCAGTAGCTGCACGCCTGAGCGAAGATATCGGCGTAGAAGTTGTCGTTGCCCTTGAGATCGATTATGGCCCCGATCCCGCCCGACATGAACGGCCTCAGACCGTAACCAAACCCCTGAGACAGCGAGAGGTAATGGTCCTCGTAGCGAAGAATGTCCTTGTATTTGCCACCGGCGTAGTAGGTGTCGGAACCGCCCCGCTCGAATATTATTCCGGCCCCCTGCACGAAGCCAAACCCCTGAGAGTAAAGAGCAGCGTTGTAGATATCCCGCCCGCCCTCATCGATAAGAATGCCCAACCCGAACGACCCGGCGCCCTGGACGTGCGTATCGCCGTCGTACCGATCATCACCGGCGGCGTCATATAGCAGTCCCATTCCGAAATACCCGGACCCGAGACCGAACGATTGGGCATCGTAGCGGTCATCACCGTCGAAATCGAGCAGCAGCCCAACCGACAGACAGCCTGAGCCAAGGGCAAAGTCGGAGTTGGCGCGATAGAGGTCGTTCCCACCAAGGTCTATAATAATAACGCCGTGGGGATCGGAGGGATCGTATTCCAGATCGTAGATGTCGTCTCCGCCGAAATCTATTATCAGCTTGTAATCACCGGAATAATAGTCGTTGCCGGCGCCACCGATCTTCCACCCCGGCTGTTTGCCCAGATAGCTGCGCTTATCGACGTTGTCGGGGAGGTATTCGGTCCCTTTGAGAATCCGCTCGGTTGTGGTCCGTCCGGCCCTGAGGTTGGAGCGCAGGGCATTGACATCCAGAAGCATCGTCCTGAGGGCGTCTATCCCGGCCGCTACCAGCGGGTCTTTGTCTATCAGGGATGAAAACGCTACGAACTCCTCGGTCCAGGCTTCTTCTATCTGCTCCAGTGAGTCAACTGCCTCGAGCGAGAGGAATTCGTCCTCCTCGCTCATGGTGACGATCTCTTTCAGCCGGCTGGTTAGAAAAGCTCGTTGGTCCGGGGTCAGCCGGCCGAGGCTCATCTCAGCTGACTTTGGAAAAACAACCTCGATGAAATTGACCGCCTTGCTGAGCAGTTGATTGAGCGTCAGATCGGTGTAGTAGAGGTTATAGCGGTTCTGGATCTCCTCTACTGTCGGCTGATAGGCCCCCAGCCGACGCCCCTGGTGCTCCCCTTTCAGATCGGAGAAGATGATGGACGCCAGTATTTCCGGCTGGCCCGTTACGTGGGCGTTTTTCAGGGTTGCCGCGTAGTCTATCATTCCCAGGGGGTGATCCATAAGGTCGGCCACCACCTTGAGCCGAAGCGAATCCGGCTCAGTGTAGTCGGAACGATAGGAGATGTCGGCGGGCGTTAGCCCGAGATACTCGGTCAGGTGTTCCAAACCGAACAGCTCCGGCGCCCGGGCAGAGTCTTCCTGCGCCAGGGACGATCCTGCAGCCCCCCCGAACAACAAAAGAAAACAGAATAGGTATTTCATGCTCTGACTCATATTAGAGGGTCGGGTCCCGGCCAGTCAACAACTAAAGAAGGATGGGGATAACCGGCATAGACAGTTATCGGAGGCATAGAGAGCGAAAATGAGGGCTAATTCACGGGCAATAAAAAAAGCGCCCCTCAGGGGGGCGCTTTTCATAAGCCATCTTATGGTGTAAGGTGCCGTTACTTACGGCTGGCTTATGTCACCGTTCTGGTCAATCTCCCAAGTGTCACCCGTCAGATCAGCGTCGTTGGCGTTACCAACGCCCTGGGCGGTGAAGGTGTTGGCAGCGACGGTAACGCTGTAGTCATAGTTACCGCCTGGATCATCGAAGCCCATCGGGGCCAGAGCCGCAGCGTTCGCACCGGCGAGGTAAGAACCGGTTTCCTGACGATAGGCACGCTCCAGCGTGTAAATCTGCTTCAGAACAGTCTTGGCTTCAGACTGCTTGGCCTTGATGGTGGCCTGCATGAAACGCGGAATAGCCAGCGCAGCCAGGATACCAATGATCACGACCACGATCATGAGCTCGATGAGGGTGAAACCCTTCTGACGGTTGTGGAATTTTGAGAACATAGCGCCTCCTAAAAGTTACTACCAGTTACGAATCTTAATTTTCGTTTTTCTTCTTGCCTTTCATATCGGCAAAGACGGTGCCCCAACTGCTAACTTTTTTTGAACATCTTGGAGCGGCGTAAACCGTTGGTAAACAGGGCATGCGCTGGTGACATCGCCGGTGTGGCATACCCCCTATATTTTTCACCAAAATGTGGACCGACAGGTCGAGGCATATTGCCAGAGAGCATTGCATATCGCAACGCCGGCCGCGGACTGCGGACCGGGACACAAAACAAAACGGCGCCCCTCTCAGGGCGCCGTAGTATCTCTCTGGAGGATATCGTCATGGAGTATTGGTAACGTCGTTGTTGGTGCACGTGATCTTGCCCGAGGGATTGATAGTCCACGTATCAACGTATCCGTCACCGTCCAGATCACAGGTGGCAGTAGCAACGTACTCCGCGCCGCTGGCGGCGATATTATAATCGTAACGGGCGCTGGGCGGAATTTCCAGCCCCAGGGCAGTAAAAGCGAGGGGAGCGGCCGCGTTGGCTGTTGCGCCCGTAACAAAATAGCTGTTGGTCGGTGAATCCACGCGGTAGGTCATTTGATAAGTAGCTATCTGCTTGAGGATTATAGCCGCCTCCCCCTGCTTGGAACGGGTCGAAGCGCCGGTCATTCGTGGTATGGCCAGGGCCGCCAGGATACCGATGATAACTACCACTATCATTAGTTCAATGAGCGTGAATCCCTTGTTGCCAATGAGCCGCTTGTCCATAAAGCACCTTCCCTGCATAGGCAGATTGTTGTTTTCCAACGGAGAGATTGGCAATTTGCGTTCCAAAAGGCTGTACAAAATTGTGATCACTTTCCAAACGCTGTTTATTTCTTGCGCTTCTGGCCGCCAACAAGCTCATCTTTGAGGTTGTATCGCTGAATTTTCCTATATAATGTCGAGGTATCGATACCCAGGATCCGGGCCGCTTCGGTCTTTATGCCATCGGTCTGGCTCATTACAAAGTGAATGTACGCTTTTTCGATGGATTCCAACGTCGGATTAGCCGGCTGGTTCTCGCCTACTACCGCGACGGTTTCCGGCTGGGCAACTTTGCCGGGGAAGTCCAAACTCTCCAGCTGATCGGATCGATTTAGCAGGACCGCCCGTTCGACAAGATTCTCAAGCTCTCTTACGTTGCCCGGCCAACCGTAGCTCAGAAGAATGTTCATAGCATCTTGAGATACACTCTTCAAGGAGACATTGCTTTTTTCGCAGAATCGCCCTACGAAGAAATCTACGAGGAGCGGTATATCCTCACGACGTTCCCGGAGAGGAGGAATCTGGATGGGAATCACGTTGAGACGGTAGAACAAATCGGCCCGGAACCTTCCGGCCTTGACATCGTCCTCAAGGTCGGCGTTGGTGGCCGCGATCAGACGGACGTCGACGTCGATAGGCTTGGTCTCCCCCACCGGGATGATTTTTTTGTCTTCCAGCACTCTGAGAAGCTTGACCTGGATAGCCAGTGTTGTATTTCCCACTTCATCAAGGAAGAAAGTACCGCCGCTGGCGACCTTGAAAAGACCCTCTTTATTATTAATCGCGCCGGTAAACGAACCCTTTTTGTGTCCGAACAGCTCAGTCTCAAGAAGGTTTTCCGGCAGTGCTGCGCAGTTGATTGTCACGAACGGTCCGCCGCAGCGCGAGGAGACGTTGTGGATAGCCCGCGCGATAAGGTCCTTGCCGGTACCGGACTCGCCGCGGATAAGAACTGTCGAATCGGACCCGGCTACCCGTCGGGCCATTTTCTTCAAGCGGACTACCGGGTCGGAATTGCCTATGAAATTGTCAAACGAGTTTTCGGTCTGAAGTTGCGCTTTCAGAGAGGTATTCTCATGGATAAGCCGGCGGCGATTGATCGTCTTCTCGATCACCAACTTGACTTCGTCCACCTTGAAAGGCTTGGTAACATAGTCGGCCGCACCCTGTTTCATAGCCTCAATAGCCGTATCAACCGAGGCGAAAGCGGTCATAACGATCACTTCCTGCTCGTTCTTGAACGACTTGACTTCCTTAAGTACCTCTATCCCTGTCATCTCGGGCATATTCAGATCGGCAATCACCAGATCATAGTTTTCGCCGCGGAGCCGGGAGATGCCTTCGGAGCCCGATGTAGTTGAGGAGACTTCGTAACCCTCCTTGGCCAACATAATCTCCATGAAGCTGCACATCGAGTCTTCGTCGTCGATGACCAGGATTCTTGCAGGCATATTCTCTCCAACCGCCCATCTTTAGAGGTATGTAGGTCCGGGGCGTAAGTCCCCGGTATACAGTCGTTTTTCGGCATTTTGTGAGTGAAGTTGAGGAGCCGGAACCGCAATGCTCATTCTTTAAACAGGGGATTGACCCTCCTATTTTGACAACCTATATTGGCGCGGATCGGCTAAGCGAGACGATGTACGTCGACCGGTCCGAACCTTACGGGAATCAAGCGGTTAAACTTTCTATGGAAGCCACAACTCCTGACAAGAAGCTCCTTGAGCGCCTGAGCGCCGCCCTGGACCGCCACATCAGACCGGACACATATCCGCTGGCGGTCAGAATGGTGACCGCCTATCTCTGGAAAGACGGCGGGTATGTATCTTCAAGGTTTTCCGGACGGCTCGACTGCGCTGATATCTATACCGAAACGATGAAAACCGGGGAGCCGCAAGTGGTACTCCCCTGCTATGGCGATCGCGTGTTCGGCCAGACCCAGGATCACGAAATGGCGTTCGCCTTCCCGGCGGGTAAAGAGGAACAGATGATCGAGGGATTCGAGGGTACCCACCAGGGTGGAATCCGCTACCCCACGCCCTCGTTCCTGACGTATAAACCGGTCTCCCCGACCACTATTACAGGCTCTTTGACGAATGGAAAGAGCAGGATGAATCCTGAAACCCAAGGAAACTGAGACCGGGCATGGATAAATACTCACATCGCGAACGCATCCAGATGATAATCGCCGGCGAAACGCCGGACCGCTTCGCAGCCTCGTTCTGGCGGCATTTCTTCCACATGGAACACACCGCCGAGGGCACGGCTGAGGCTATGCTGGCCTATCAAAAAGAGTTCGACTGGGACTTCATGAAGCTCAATACCCGCGCCGACTATCACCAGGAAGATTGGGGTTTTGAACAGAAATGGTCGCACGACGAATTCAAGAAACACGCCAAAACGAAGTTTCCGATCGAAACCGTTGACGACTGGACCAAGCTCACGCCCAATGACCCGACCGCGCCTTCGCTCGCCGAACACCTAAAAGTAGTATCAATGATTCGGAAGAAATCCGATCCGGAGCTGCCGATCCTGATGACGCTGTTCACACCGCTGGCAATAGCCGGCCGCATGGTTAAGGACCGAAAGATCCTGGTGGAGCATCTTCGCGACGCCCCTGAGAAGGTCGCCAAAGGTTTGCGGGCTATCACCGATACGTTCGTGAAATATGCCTCGGAGCTTCGGAACGCCGGAGCCGATGGACTCTTTTTCGCCACCCTGCAATGGGCTTCGAGCGATCTCCTCACGTGGGAAGAATACCAGAAGTTCGGCGTACCTTACGATCTGGAGGTTGTCCGAGCCGCCGAATCTGACGCGATTAACCTGCTTCATGTCTGCGCCGGTTACAATTATCTCAAGGAACTGTCCGCCATCAGGGAATACAACGCCAGCCTTTACAATTGGGACGCCTGCGATCCGACCAACCTGCCGCTGGACCAGGCTTACGAGGCCCTTGACGGCAAGGCGTTTGTCGGTGGTATCGATCAATCCGGCTGGCTGCTTCGCAGCGAGGCTGAAGAAGTCGCGTATCTGACCGATGTTCTGAAAGACAAGCACCGGAAGAACCGTCTGATAATCGGTCCCGGCTGCGTGGTAGAGCCGGAAACGCCGTCAGAGAACCTTCATATCATTCGGGAGCGATTGTAATGGACAACGAGCGCGCGCAACTGATCGACAACATCCGCATTGCCATAGCCGGAGAAAAGACCGTGAAGGAAATCCTGGAATCAGCGGTTGAGTTGATAGACAGCTTTTCGGAGGATTTCAACTGGACCGGCTTCTATATGCTTCGCGACGGTGCGTTGGAGGTGGGCCCCTATGTAGGCCCAAAAACCGAGCACACCAGAATAGCTGTCGGGCAGGGAATCTGTGGCGCAGCCGCCGAGCAGAAGGAGACGATTGTCGTTGACGATGTTACCGGCGATCCGCGCTTTCTGGCCTGTTCGCTCTCTACTCGCTCTGAGATAGTTGTCCCACTAATGGACGGTGATCGTTGCCTCGGCCAGATCGATATTGATTCCGACCGTTCCAACAATTTCAACGCCGATGATCGTCGGATGCTGGAAGAGATCGC
>JAAERE010000138.1 GCA_024230675.1 bacterium
AGCCTCGCCGTAGATGCGAGCGTGCTCGGCCCTGGCCTGCGACCAAGCCTTGAGGTGGGGAAGTTTCACCAGCAACATGGCCGCCTGAAGAGTGTCCAGTCGGGAGTTGTAGCCCACAGTGTGATGGAAGTACTTGGGTTTTTCACCGTGACAACGAAGCGATCGACAGGCGTCGGCGTACTGTTCGTTGTTGGTAACGATCATGCCGCCGTCTCCCCCGGCGCCGAGATTCTTGCTGGGATAAAACGAAAAACAACCCAGATCGCCAAGAGAACCGGCGGGCTTGCCTTTATATTCGGCGCCTATCGCCTGTGCTGCGTCCTCGACCACTGCCACCTTGTGCTTCCGGGCGATTTCGAGAATCGGGTCCATGTCGGCCACCTGTCCGAAAAGATGTACCGGTATAATAGCCTTTGTTTTCGCAGTGATGGCGGCTTCGATCAATGTGGGATCGATGTTGTAGCTGTCCTCTTCTATATCAACAAACACCGGTTTGGCTCCGAGCCGCGAGATAACGCCTGCGGTCGCAAAAAAGGAGAAAGGTGTCGTTATGACCTCGTCTCCCGGCTCCACTCCGACCGCTCGCAAAGCGATCAACAGGGCGTCGGTCCCCGAAGCTACGCCCACACCGTGCTGCACGCCGCTGAGTTCGGCGATATCCGACTCAAGCTTCTTGACTTCAGGACCCAGCACAAACCAGCAGTGCTCCATTACTTCCATCACGGCCCGATCCATCTCGGGTTTAAGTAGTTTGTATTGACGTTTCAGATCCAGCAACGGCACAGCCATATCGACACCTCAGTCTTTCCAATTCTGGTTGATTAACAGTTGTTCGGGAGGAACATCGCGGAACAGTTTGGCCGGTACCCCGGCTACTATTTTCCCGGCCGGGACGTCCTTTGTCACCAGCGCACCGGCCGCCACGAGCGCATCCTCGTGAATCGTTACGCCCGGCAGGATAGTGGCGTGGGCGCCCAGACGCCCGCCTTTCCTGACGGTCACACCCTTGAAGTGCTTGAACCGCTCCTCGGTGCGACCGACGTAATTGTCGTTGGAAGTTACAACTCCAGGCGCAACAAACACGCGGTCTTCCAGTTCGGAATACGCCGTAATATACACGTTGGTCTCGAGCTTCACCCGGCGACCGATCCGGCAGAAATTCTCAATCGCAACGCCCCTGCCTACAATCGTGAACTCGCCAATCGTCACGTTTTCGCGAACAGAGGCCTGATCGGCAACCAGTACACTTTCACCGATCTCACAGCCCCGATACAGCACCACTTGCGCGCCGATTATACAGCCCGAGCCGATTGTGGTCGGCGGCAGCTCCTGCTCGCGCGTGACCGCACTGTTCGCAGCGGCCATGGGGCGCTTGCCGATCACGGTACCGTCGTCGACACGAACACCGTCGCCGATAACAGTTCCGTCGTGGACAACCACATGGTGCCCGATCCGGCAGTTGTCCCCAATGCGGACCTGTTCGCCAAAGCGGCAGAAATCTCCGTGGCGGGTACCCTGCCCCAATCCGGCCGTGTCGGCCAGAACGGATGTTGACATAATCGTATCCTCTTAGTAGTTAGCTGCGCGAAAAAAGAGAAAGGCTCCGTATTCCCCGATCTGTGCCTTAACGGCGTCCACCCGGTTTTCTGACCCCGGGCAGCCAGCCAAAAAAGGCGTTGACGAAGAACAGCAGCCGGTCATAGTCTTCGACGCGACTCTCTCTCATGCGTCGAAGATACTCAAGCAGGACGGCCAGCAGAAGTGCAAAAATGAGGGCACAGCCAAAAGTAGCGACCACGATAAGACTTCGCTGAGGCCGGGACCGAAGATCCGGAACCGACGGCCAGTCTAGCACCGCAATCGAGGGGCTGCGCTCTTTCTCCTGTATGCGGGCCTTTTCAAGCAGATCAAGCAAGGTTTGATAGAGCGACTCGTGAACCTTCACGCGCGTGTACAGAGATTCGTATTGACCGCGAAGGGCAGGTACTGCTGACACTGGCATCGAAAAAAACGAGCTGTCGTTGCCGCCCCACTCCAGTTGATCCAGTTGCTCCCCGATAATGCTCAAGCGTTTTCTGAGGCTTACCAGATCAGGGTGGTCGTCGCTCTTAACTTCCCGGTTCATCTCGATATCCAACTCAAGGTTGGCCTGGGAAATCTTGAGTCCCACAGCGCGATCGAGCGCCAGCCGCGTCTGGTCATCGAAATTAACGGCCCTGTTGGCCATCTGGAATTCCTGGAGGTTGGTGCGGGCGGAGTCCAGCTTCGAAGTAACATCGTCCAACCGTTCCTGTATGAACTCTCTGTTTTCGCGAGCGGAGGTGGACAAAAGGTCCCGATTGAGAAGGATGAGTTGCTCGACGAACGCGGTGGCCATATCGGCCGCCACCTGAGGATCACGGTCCTCGACCGAAACGCTCAACATACCCTCGTCGGTCACGCGGATTGTTATTCGACCGGCCAGAGCCTCGTAGGTCCCGGTCATATTGGCCGTCCCATATCGCGTCTGGAGGTCGAATTGCTCGATTATCTTGTCCTGTATGCGGCGGCTCTTTAGCATGCGCGCGTATATGTCATTGGTCGTGATCATGCCCGGAAAGTGGGCGTCACGTGTAAACAGGGCAACCTGTGTGAGTTCAGCCAGACCGCTCCCCCCCGGTTCTTCGGGAGCTGGCAGCATAAGGGCGGTGGCCGAATACCATTTGGGCAGAAGCAAAGAAACTACTACGGCAGCCAGGGTGGCCAGTATAACGATGGAGAAAATCAGCCCCCGGCGACGCGCGATGGATTCAAGAAAAAGCCAAACGTTGTGAGGTGACTGTTCGCTCATTGACCGAGCTCCTGTTGGCGCACGATTATCTCCAGACCGTCGAAAACGGCATCGCTCTTCTCAGCCGGACGGGACAGATTCGACAAGGGGTCGCGGAACCACATCTGATAGTTATCAAGGCCACGCTCGACGCCCCCGGCCAGAGACAGGTAATAGCCTACGTTCTGACGCGGCTCAAAGGGATAAACCCCGGGGGTTGACACTCTGCCCAAGACCCTGACATATCCGACCCGTACAGCGACCACAACGGAGTCCGAAGGTTCCAGAACCAGACTCACACTCTGCTCACCACCGCCCAGCGGCAGAGGATAACGCTCCCTGAGAGCCAGACCCGACAGGTCGTCGAGCGCGCGTCGAAAAACAACAATTCTTTCAACATTTCCGTTGTCGGTCAATCCGCCGGCCGCGTCCAGCAGGTCGCCTATTTTGGTACCACGACTCCATGAGTATCTACCGGGATTGGCAATCGCCCCTAAAACAGTACAGTCCTTGTCCTCGGTCCGACCGGCCTGCCGAGGGACCACGATGAAATCTCCAGGGCGGACTCCGTCGGCGGTTTTCAGATCACGGCTGGAGTCGCCGACCACAAAGGCCGAACTTGGATCTCCCCAGGGCAAAGCCTCTCCCGCCAGCGATAATAAAAGGTCCAGATCATCTCCCGGAAGCAGTTCGATCGACCGGGGTTCGTTGACCTCGCCCATGACATGGACCGCGTGTTCGGACGCGTCAGACACGTGAATACGGTTGCCGGCGTATAGGTTGGGATTCAAGTTGCGATCGCCGAGTCGAAGGGCGCGGTCCAGATCAACTGGAATCGTTTCGCCGTTCCTCACAAACTGGATTCCTCGAGTAGAACCCTCGGGCAACACACCGCCGGCCGAGTCAATAATGTCGCTGACCCTTTGCGAAGTGTATCCTACATACCAACCGGGCCTTACGACCGCCCCCGAAACCTGGATTGATACCGGATATATAGCCCGGATCGAGATGTCGATCTGGTCAGCGTTGAAGAGGCGAGCCAGAGGGGCCAGCAACGCCTGTCTGGTTTCGCTTAGAGTTTTTCCTGCCAGATCGAAGATACCCAGCTTCTGGTGGACGATGCGGCTCTCCGCATCCACAGTAAGTGACAACGAGGGCAATTGAACGTTGATAAAGACGATTTCCAGCTGTTCGCCGGGTCGGATCAGATAGCTGTCGGGGTTGATCGGAACGTCATAAAATGGGACGGCCGCAGAGCCCGCGGAATCGGTCGCGGTCTGAGCCGGCAACATGGAGCCAAAGACCAACAGGACTCCCGTAAGGACCAGTGACAGCAGCGGTCTGCCGGATTTCAATGCAAATATACCTCAGTCTTGACGTATTGAAGATTCACGATAGGGGTTGGCCGCACGATTGTCAACTCCAATGATGCCAACAATATAGTACGACCGGACGGGCAACACCCTGAGCCCGCCGGTCCGCGTCAGCTACTGACCTCGCGAACATCCCCATCCGTCCGGGAGCCTTCCGTCTGCTGGTTTAAACGCCGGTCGTATTCATTGACGGCAGCTTTGACAAAATCTCGGAACAGAGGGTGCGGGTTGGTCAATCTGGATTTAAGTTCCGGATGGAATTGTACCGACACGAACCAGGGATGGTCGGGGACCTCAACTATCTCCACCAACCGGTCGTCGGGCGAGGTACCGGCTAGCACCAGACCGTGCTCGGTCAACATATCCCGGTAGGCGTTGTTCAATTCGTAGCGATGACGGTGGCGCTCCGATATCTCCTCGGAGTCATAGGCCGCCGCCGACCGGGAGCCCTTCTTGAGCAGGCAGGGATAAGCCCCCAATCGCATGGTGCCGCCCAGCTCCGTGACACCTTCCTGATCGGCCATGAGATGAATAACCGGATGCTTGAGATCCCGATAAAACTCAAAGCTGTGGGCATCGGCCAATTTGCAGACATTGCGGGCGAATTCGATCACCGCACAGTGCATACCCAGACAAATGCCAAGGAACGGCAGCTTGTTCTCGCGGGCGTAACGAATAGTCTCGATCTTGCCTTCGACTCCCCGCTCACCGAAACCGCCCGGAATCAGCAAGCCGTGGCAGTCGTGAAGGAATTTGTGAGCACCACCTTTTTTGATGTCTTCGGAACTGACCCATACCAAGTCAACTTCGGCATCGTTATGCACGCCGGCGTGCACAAAAGCCTCAATGATAGATTTGTATGCGTCCTTGAGCATCACGTACTTACCGCAAATGCCAATTTTGATGCGTCTCTGTGGGTTCTTGATCCTCTCCACAAGGGCGGTCCATTCGGTCAGGTCGGGCTGTCCCAAATCCAACCCGAGGTGTTCACATACGAGCTGGTCAAGCTCTTGCTCATGGTACTTGAGAGGGACCTCGTAAATAGTCGATACGTCCTCGGCCACTACCACGGCCTTGGTCGGAACTGAGCAGAACAGCCCGATCTTCTGCCTGATCGAATCCGACAACGGCGCCGTAGACCGACAGAGCAGCGCCTGCGGCTGGATTCCGTTTTGACGCAGCTCGCGGACGGAATGCTGAGTCGGTTTGGTCTTAAATTCCCCGGCGGCGGCAATGTAAGGTACCAGAGTAAGATGGAGATACATAACGTTGTCCATCCCCTCCTCCAGGCCCATCTGGCGCAGGGCCTCAATAAAGGGCAGGGACTCAATATCACCAACCGTCCCGCCTATCTCGATAATAACCACATCAGGATGGTTCTCGCCGCGCCCGATGCCGCGCCAGCGGCTCTTGATCTCCTCGGTTACGTGCGGAATCACTTGAACGGTCGCGCCCAGATAGTCGCCTCGGCGCTCGCGGGTGATGATCGTATTGTATATCTGGCCGGTAGTGACGTTGTTTTGCTTCTGCAACGACTTATTGAGGAAGCGCTCGTAATGGCCCAAATCGAGATCGGTCTCGGAGCCGTCATCCAAAACGAACACTTCGCCGTGCTGGAACGGGTTCATCGTGCCGGGGTCGACGTTCAGATAGGGATCTGATTTGACAATCTGGACCGTCAGACCGCGCTTCTGCAGCAGGAAGGCGAGCGAGGCCGACGAAATCCCCTTGCCAAGAGCAGAAACCACACCGCCCGTGACGAAAACGTACTTGGTTGCCATACCTTGAGACATAGTGCTTCCTTACATATGTATACGAGCTATCTTTTTCACATCCTGGGGGCTGTCGATCGACACCGTTTTGGCCGTCGTTTCGAAAACCTGCATGCGTTCGCCGTTTTCCAGCACCCGCAGTTGTTCCAGCGATTCTGCCTTTTCGAACGCCCCGCGCTTCCAGCCGGCGTACGTCTCCAGAGCCCGGCGCCGGAAAAAGTAGACGCCCAGGTGCTCAAGGAATTTGAACTGCGTAGACCGCCTCCCTCGACCAACTTTCTGAAGGTACGGTAGTGGATACCGAGAAAACCAGAGCGCCCGACCATCGGCCGCCCGAATCACTTTGACAACATTGGGATTAAACAACGCGTCGTCGCTTTTTATTGTCCGGGCCAGGGTCGCAAAGCGGATTTTTGGATTGGCCAGCATCTTCTTAACCGCGCCGGCAACGACACTTCCCCTGAGCCCGAAATTATCCGCCTGGACATTTACTATTATATCGCCCCCGAGCTTTCTTACGGCCTCGGCCACACGATCGGTGCCCGTCCGGTGGCGCATTGAGGTCATTACCACCTCGGCGCCAAAGGCTCTGGCGGCCTCAGCAATCTCCCGATTGTCGGTAGCAATAACCAGACGATCAAATGTACCAGATCCGATCTGCTTCCAGAAGTGATAGAGCAGGGGCTTGCCCTTGTGACGATGAAGCACTTTGCCGGGAAATCGGGAGGAGCCCAGCCGTGCCGGGATAACAGCCACCACCTTCCTGCTCATCGTCCGGCCACTCCGAGGTTCAGGCACAATTCCAGGTCAAGCCCTCGAGGCCTTGAGGCCGTGACCGCACCGATTGCAGTCGATACGCGGGATTGATTGTCTGTGGCAAAGGGGAGGTCTTCCAGCCTGACCCATGGGCCGAATTGCTGGAGGTGTTTTATATCGAGCGGCATTTGCTATGATACGGAAGCTTCCAAAACCAGTCAAGAAAAGAATGTCGCCGGGGAAGGGCTCAACTCGTTCCAGGCGCGCAATCAGCTAAAGTGTTCTAAATCGAAACCGATAGAATGTAGTAGATGTCTCAAGTTGAAACAGGAGTTGCACATGTACATGGCAGAGTTTCAAGTTGAACCGTCCCGGACCGATCGGTTCTCAGAGACCGAAGAAGGCACGGTTCCTCGCTGGCTGCCGGGTAGGCAGGCCCAGGCGGCCATAGAGTCTCTTCTACTGGCCCTCCGTTTTCGGAACTGGCTGGGCGACAGCGAGAAGAACTTCCTGGATCTGCTGGCCCCGCCTCATTCCGTGACTTTCCTTATCCGCAATCGGGAGTATCTGCATCCCGAGGGCGTCGCGCTGTTTCCGATGGATCTTATTGAAACAGCTCTAAACGGGGGCGGCCAGGCTATCTTTACCCATCGGTACGAGCCCGAGTCGGACTCAAGCTATGACTGCTACAAAGTCCACACTGCGCGTATCAGCCCGCTTGATCAGGACGAATGGATCCTGGGTACCCTGGGACCGGACAACCTTTACGGCGGCCCCGCGCAGGAAGACCGGTTCGGCCAATTGGTCGAGATGTTCCGCTCCGCCTGGCGTACGGCCGATGAGCTGGAGCCGGGCCTGGCTGCCAGGCTGAAGGGAAACAACCCTGTCCTGCTGATCAACCGCGCCTCCGGCCGCGTCTTGACCGCTTCCGACCGGGTGGCTGAAATGATGCAATCCGAGCCAAGAGCGCTGGTGGATTCCGAGTACTCCGAACTCTCGCAACAACTGGCCGCAAATACCAGCGACATGAAAATCCAGCTGCAGAATCTGGCGACTGACCCCATACAGCTCTGCCTGGCGACCATTCAGTCTGTCACGGGGGGGAACGGGGCCGACTCATCCGACGGCCTGATTGCGGATTTTTTCGTCCATACAATGCGCAACAAGTTGGCCGGAATAACCGCGGCCGCCAGCCATTTGAGCTCGCTGGCCGAAGAGGTCGATGCCCGAGATGAAATCGAGCTTTCGGACATAGTTCTGGGCGAGGCGACCCAACTTGACCGTGAGTTGGACCGCCTGCTTACTCTGATAGCCTATCACCGTCTGCCCAAAAAGGAAATGAGCCTGGACCAAAGCCTCTCCCAGGCCGTCAGCCAGGTGCTGACCCGAGAGAACGGCCGCGCGGAGATCAACAGCGAGAACGCCGTCTCCGAAAGATTGTTCAACTCACCGCCCCCGGCCCTGTCGCTTCTTTTTGAATCGATCCTGCTGTCCCATTTGAAGCATCGGCGACAAAGAAGCCGGACCTGGGTCGTCGTGGAAGAGTACCCGCTCTACACGGCGGTACACGTCAACACTGAGATGGACCGACCCGACCCTCAACTGGCCCTAAGCCGGCACTGGCAGACCTGCGCCGAACGTCTTACCGGCCTTATTGACGGTCACCTTTCTCAGAAAATCACAGCCAGAGCAGCCGGCTTCTCCTCCACCCTTAGAATCCCTCACAACGAGTAGCGAGTTATCTATGACGGTACAAGTTGAAAGCAACAGTTGTCGAATTCTGATAATCGACGATGAGATGGCAATTCGCCGCACTCTCTCTTTGGTACTGAAAAAGGCTGGTTACGAAATCAGGGAGGCCGAGAATCTCTCCGAGGCGACCCGAATGCTGGATCAGGAACGTCCCGATCTGGCCATGTGCGACCTTAGAATCGGCGAGGATTGCGGAATCGATCTTATCAGACTTATCGAGCAGCGCTATCCCGACACGGAGTCGATCCTGATGACCGCTTTCGGCTCAATCGAGAGCACGGTCGAAGCGATGCAGGCGGGCGCCTTCGACTACATCACAAAGCCTTTCTCCAACAACGAACTCCTCTTGCGAGTGAAGAAGGCTCTGGAACGCAAGGAGATGAAACAGGAAATCATCACACTGCGCCAGCACGTGGCTATGAGCTATGGTTTCGACAACATCGTAGGCATCTCAAAGGCTATTGACCACGTGAAGGAAACCGCCAAGCGTGTGTCGCCTACCGACATAACGGTGCTAATCACGGGAGCCTCGGGCACCGGCAAGGAGCTTTTCGCCCGGGCGATCCATCACCATTCTCACCGGCGCAACGGTCCGCTGGTAGCTATCGATTGTAGCGCTATCCCGGACTCTCTGCTGGAATCGGAGCTGTTTGGACACCTAAAGGGCTCGTTCACGTCGGCTTCACAGAACAAGCGAGGACTACTTGAGGAAGCTGACGGCGGGACGATTTTCCTCGACGAGGTCAGCAACATGTCTACGGCGGTGCAGGTCAAGCTCCTTCGCTTCCTGCAGGACTCGGAGATACGACCGGTGGGATCCTCGATCTCGAAACGGGTCGATGTCCGCATCGTGGCAGCAACCAATCGTGATCTGGCAACCATGGTCAGCCAGAACGAATTCCGCGAAGACCTCTATTACCGTCTCAACGTCATCCCTCTGAATCTCCCGACCCTGAACGAGAGGGCGGAGGATGTCGAAATGTTGACGGATTATTTCCTCCGTAGAATAGCCGGCGAAATCAAGAAAGACTCGCTGTCAATCACCCGCGCCGCAGTCGATCTCCTGTTGGGACATACCTGGCCGGGTAACGTCCGTGAACTTGAGAACACTCTCAAGAGGGGTGCCGCTCTTTGTGCCGACAATCACCTGGATGTAAACGATATCATATTCGTGGCTGCCGAGAGCGGGCGGACGGCACCGAAGGCCGCTCCGTCGCGCACGAGCCTGTGTCTCAAGGGCAACTTGTTGGACAGCAATCAGAAATCTCTGATTGTCACCGCCCTGAACGACAACGACTGGAATTACACGCGGACCGCCTCGGAGCTCGGAATTGGACGCACCACGCTCTGGCGAAAGATAAGGAAATACGACCTCAAGCGTGAATTGGTGGAAAAATGAGACTCTCCGGCTCCGACATGAAGGGACACGATCGCCGTCGGAAATCGGACGGCCTCGGCACATCGCGCCCGGCACACCTGGTCAGGCATCTGCGGGAGCTGCTGGCCTCAGTCGACGATCCGAGAGAGGTGTTTTTCGAGTTCAGCAGAATCCTTGAGCAGGGCTTCCCGATTCGCAAGGGCCTGCTGGCGCTCAGGGGGAAAAACGAAACTCGCTTCCTCGCCGTAGCTTCCTGGGGCACCGAAAAGGGACGCCGGAACCTTTCCCTTCGTTTGCCCACGGTATCCTCCCTGTTCGAAAAGGTTGCCGAAGACGGACGGGGATATGTGGATAATTCTGCTGTGCTGTTTGACGGCAACCAAATCGAACGCCGGCTTCTTCTCGCCGAGGACACGCAATCGTTTGTGCTGCGCCCGGTCAAATACGACGGTTGTATAGTAGCTCTGCTAGGTTACAGTTCCGATCGCGCCGATGCTTTCGCAGCTCTGGAAGAAAGCGTGCTAAACCAGGTTATGGAATCTTTTGGGGAATTAATCGGCAAACATCTGGCCAATACTACGGTGGCCCTAACCGCTCCCTAACAGTCTACATCCCGCTCTGCCCGATCCCGTTCTTAATCTCGTAGCGAGCCCGATTGTGTTCGGCGTTAGTGCGCGAAAAGCGGTGTCCGCCGGAGCCATCGGCAACAAAATACAGATAATCGGTAGAATCAGGATACAACGCCGCCTTTATCGAGTTGAGGCCGGGCGAATTGATCGGTGTGGGCGGCAGACCTTTTTTGCGATAAGTATTGTAGGGCGTTACCTGTCTCAAATCGCGGCGGTTTAGAGGCCGGTCCAGCCCGCCCAGTCCGTAAATAACAGTTGGGTCGGCGTCGAGCTTCATCCTGCGCCTGATTCTATTTTGGTAGACCGAAGCCACCCGTGGCTTCTCATCGTCCAACAGCGCCTCTGCTTCGACAATCGAAGCCATAATTATAATCTCTTCACGCGAGAGGCCGTTGATGATCTCCTCGGGCCAGATATCGCCGGTCTGACTGCGGTACATGGCCACCATATCGCTGAGAATCTGGCGTGTCCCGGTGCCCCAGGGAATGAAATAGGTCTCCGGGAATAGATACCCCTCGAGCGAGGGCAATTCGAGCGTCTCAAGAAAAGCCGTGTTGGTATTGAAGGCGACCACCTCGGCCGAGTCGATCTCCAAACGTTCGCTCAGAATAGAAGCAACCTTCCAGATAGGAGCGCCCTCGTATACAGTCAGGCGGACTACCACGAAATCGCCGTTTTCCAGCTTGTCCAGAACCGACTTACAGGAGTTGCTGCCGGTGAAATCGTAGCGTCCCGGAACGAGCTTTTTGTCGATACCGCGCCAACGGGCCGGTACAAAAAGCATGGCTTTTGAACTGACCACTTCTTGCGCGAGAAGTTGATCGCCGACTTTTTTGAAACCGTCCCCCGGCTCAACGATAAGGGTTACTCTCTGTTCGCCAAGGTTAACCGGCCATAGGTACGAGGCCAGGAAGTACCCCGGCACAAGGAGAATGACTATCAGTATGGGCAGCAGCGTCTTTTTCGACATTTCTTTTGTCACTTTCGCAAGAGGCCGGCCAACCGGGACAACATCCCGAACAAACCTGCCACCAATCCGGCCGCCAGAAGAACCGCGGTCATCACCGCAAACCAGACGTACTCCCAGAGGCGAAACGAGGGTTTTTGATCAGCCCGATTCATCCAGAAACCGTTGCAGGATCACCACCGCAGCGAGACGGTCAATTCTCTTCTTATCCCGCCCTACGCGCTTACCGTGGGCGTGCACTATATCGGCGGCCTCTTCCGAGGAGCCGTATTCGTCTACTCTATGTATCGGCCCTTCGTACACGGCCTTCAATTTGCCAATAAAGGCGTCGATCTCAACACACAAATCACTTCTGTCTCCGGAGGCCAATAGCGGATATCCAATCACCAGGCCAACCGGCGTATGTTCGCCTATAATACGAGCCAATTCCTCCAGGGCCTGCTTGTGAGACTTGACCTCCAGCGTGGTCAGAGCCGAAGCTATCAGGCCCGTAGCGTCGCTTTTGGCCACGCCGACCCGTCGACGCCCGTAGTCCACGGCAATGAGAGTTTTGTTCTGGAGCTCGGTCATCCGCTAAACGTACGTGCGCGACCTTCCGGTGTCAAAAAAGAAATTTCGAGAAATAGTCCGATCACAAGTCCTCAGGTCTTCCGCTCTTTCTTTTTTGCGGCGGGGAAAAGGACGTTGTTCAGGATCAAGCGATAACCGGGCGAGTTCTTGTGCAGGAGAAGATCGGTCGGCGGGTCGTGAACCAGGTGCTGATAATCCTCGGGATCGTGGCCGGAGAGAAAAGTAAACGTTCCCCGCCCCAGGTTGCCGTGGATATAGCGGACTTCATCGTAATTGTCGGGCTGGCCCAGGACAGTTACGTGCTTCTTAAGAAACGATTTCCTGAAACCGGTCACCTGTCCCATGAAACCGTCGACCGTACTCGTATGATTCTGAACCAGCATAGTCGGCACGGGGTCCAGCTTGGCGGAAAACTCAAAAAGGTAGAAATAATCCTCATCCGGGCTGAAAAACCGAACCAGGCGATCGGGGTGGGTGTCGATGTTGGACCGCCTGTATACCAGCGGTTCGAGCGACACCTGGAAATTCTCAAAGGCAAAAGTCCGGCTGTAATCCAGCCTCTTCTGCGCTCCGGGGTCAACCGGGTCACCGTCGAATTCGCGGGGGACGATATCGACTCCTTCGGCGGCCAGTGCCATGTCAAAAGTCTCCGGTGCAGAACACATGGAGAACAGGAATCCGCCCCGCCGGACATAGTCGTATATCGTCTGAGCGACCTCCCGCTTCATCTGCGAGACTTTTGTATAACCCAGCTTGGCGGCCATGTCTTCATTGGTACGGACATCCGCCTGGTACCACAGTTCGTTGCGAAACGCGCCGTAGAACTTTCCGTACTGGCCCGAGAAATCTTCGTGGTGACAGTGCAGCCAGTCGTATTCCTCGAGATCGCCGGCCAGGACTTCCTCGTCCCAGACGACGTCGTACTTGATCTCGGCGTAGGTCAGGGCGAGCGTCACGGCATCGTCCCACGGCTGCGACGAAGGCGGCGAGTAGACGGCAATGCTCGGCGCTTTTTCCAGCTCGACCCGCTCCATATTCTCGACTTCGATCCGGCGATATATATCCGCGATCTGACCGGAGGTAACTTCCTCGTAGGTGACGCCCATAACAAGACACATTCCGAGGACTTCTTCGGATTTCTCGATCAGGAACGATCCGGCCCGGTAGTTCAGCAGCCATTCGGCTTTTCGGCCGGTCTCCAGCGCTCGAAAAACGGCGCCATATGCTTTGAGATGGTCGCTCTGGGTTTCATCCATGGGGATAAGCAGGGATACCGCCGAAACATTGAGCGGCAGCAAGAGCAATATGAGAGCTATCTTTATCAAACGCATGGTTATTCTCTTAAACGCAGGACCGGGCGCTTCGTTCGGCCCGTTGTTCTACTTATCTTCTTCGGGCCCCTCAGGGGCTTTGCTTACCGATTGTTTCTGGGAAGATTTCAGGCGAAACTCGCGGTACTTTTCCAGATATTCGGCCAGACGGGCCTCCCGGCCAGTTTCCTTTGGTTTGTAGTATTGGCGGTTTTTGAGCTCGTCGGGGAAATACTCCTGATCGGTTAGACCCTGCTCGAAATCGTGCGCGTATTTGTAGCCCTTGCCGTAGTCCAGCTCTTTCATAAGGTCGGTGGGGGCGTTACGAATCCAGAGCGGTACCGGCAGGGAACCGTGCTGGACAGCGTCCTTGCGAGCTTTGTCAAACGCCAGGTAGATCGAATTAGACTTCGGGGCGCAGGCCATGTAAACGACTAGTTGGGCGATAGCGAGATCGCCCTCGGGCGAGCCGAGAAACCGGTACGCCTCCCTCACGTTATTCGCCAGAGTCAAAGAAAAAGGGTCGGCGAGGCCGATGTCTTCGGTGGCGAACCGGACTAAGCGTCGGATTATATACAACGGGTCATCGCCCGCCTCGAGCATACGCGCCAGCCAGTACAGGGAAGCATCGGGATCGCCCCCGCGAATTGTCTTGTGCAGGGCG
>JAAERE010000139.1 GCA_024230675.1 bacterium
CTCGGGAAAGCGTTGTCGTTGCGAATCAGCTTATCGCGACCGTAACTCACCACCGTGACAAGGGGATTGGGGCCATATAGATTGGGCGGCAGGTTTTCGCTCGACGGCATGGTCATGTATTTAAGACCGACCAGGTTGGCCAGCCGGTCGTTGGGCAGATACTGCATGTTGGTGAACCGCATGTTCTGCGGTCGGCGTATGTTCGTCAGGCCGGGTCCACCCAGCAATTGATCGTACCAGCCCAACTGGTTGCCGTGATAGCCGACCATGACATCAACACCGTGCAATACCAGGGAGTTGTCGTTGGGGCTGGTCAGATCCAGGACGCGGAATTTCTCATCGATTCCTCCCAGCATCCCGGCAAGCGCGTTGGGGCTGAAACGGGCGTTGAATTCCGCAGGGGCAACCAGGGATACAAACCGCTTGTCAAAACGAACACCATCGACCACCGGAATCGCCAGCATGGCCACCAGGATACCCGCGCCCATACGGCCCGTTCGATAGAGCCAGAGACAGAGCGCGGTCAGGCCGGTAAAAAAGAACGCCAGCCAGGCTCCTGACTGTATAGACGGAAGATTCATATAGGCGACATCGAGTTTGCTCACCCCCTGCTGAACCAGGGTCGAAGCTGCTTCGGAATAGAAAATGCTGGTCCAGGCGTCCAGCATGCCGCGGCCGGCTATCGTAAACAAAATCGCCAATAACAGCATGACAGCCGGGAA